>JBEIDZ010000001.1:0-36531 GCA_040383215.1 Paracoccaceae bacterium
ATCATGGTGCTGGCCGTGGTCGACATCTGGCAATGTACGCCCTTTGTCACGCTTCTGATGCTGGCCGGGTTGCAGGGCCTGCCGCAGGAGGTCTTCGAGGCGGCGAAGGTCGACGACATCGGGCCGTGGCGGCGGTTCTGGGGGATCACCTTCCCGATGCTTCTGCCGCTGTCGGTGGCGGTGGTGTTCATCCGGCTGATCGAGGGGTTCAAGATCATCGACACGGTCTTTGTGCTGACCGGCGGCGGCCCCGGCACGGCGACCGAGACGCTGACGCTGTTCGCCTATAACGAGGGGTTCAAGAAGTTCAACCTCGGGCTGACCTCGGCGCTGTCCTTCATGTTCCTGTTTGTCGTCATCATCTTCGGCACGCTCTACCTCGCCGCGGCGGCGCGGCTGACGCGGAGGTATGCATGACCGAGCATCCGATGCTGCGCCATGCGGGGCTGGTGCTGTGCCTTGTCTGGCTCTTCTTTGCGGCCTTCCCGCTTTACTGGGTTGCGGTCACAGCGTTCAAGCCGCCGCTCGCGGTGTCGCAGGGGTCGACCTACATCCCCTTTGTCGATTTCCAGCCGACGTTGCAGGCCTTCCGCGATGCCTTTGCGGGGCTGAGGGGGGATTTCTGGGGCCCGATCGTGAGTTCGGTGCTGATTGCACTGACGGCGACGGTGCTGTCGGTGTTCCTGGGCACGATGGCGGCCTATGCGCTGGTGCGCTTCCGCTTCCGCATCCGGCTGGCATCGGGGATCGCCTTCGCGGCGATTTCCATCGGGGGTTTCGTGCTGCTTGACGTCCATACTGCGCTGCGCGTGCCTTACGCGCTGGCGATCGTGCTGGTCGTGGCGCTGGCGGCGGCAGTCTGGCTCAACGGGCGGGCGCTGCCGGGGCCGGTGCTGGGCAATGACGACATCACCTTCTGGTTCGTGTCGCAGCGGATCTTTCCGCCCATCGTGTCGGCCTTTGCGATCTATCTCCTCTATGCCGAGATGGGAAAGATCGGGCTCCCCTTGCTTGATACCTTCGGGGGGATGGTGCTGGTCTATACCGCCTTCGGCCTGCCCTTCGCGGTCTGGCTCATGCGGGATTTCCTGTCGACCGTCCCGCTCGAGGTCGAGGAGGCGGCGCTGGTCGACGATATCGGGCGGCTGCGCATCTTTTTCCAGATCGTGCTGCCGATGGCGATGCCGGGGCTGATCGCGACATCGATGATCGTGCTGGCCTTCGTCTGGAACAAATTCCTGTTCGCGCTTCTGCTGACCACCGGCGACTGGCAGACCCTGCCCATCCTGCTTGCGGGGCAGAATTCCAGCCGGGGCGACGAATGGTGGGCGATCTCGGTCGCTGCGCTGATCTCGATCGCGCCGATGGTGGTGGTGGCGACGATCCTTGGCCGGATGATGCGGTCCGGCCTTCTTTCAGGCTCCATCAAGTGAACTTCATCAGGGAGGAAACCATGAAGAGACTTCTTGCGACCGTGGCCCTGTTGCCCCTGGGCGGCATGGCGGCGGCACAGTGTGCGCCAGACTTTACCGGCGTCACGCTGAACGTGTCGACCCAGAACGGACCGGCCATTGCCAGCGCGCTGGCGGCGGCGGCCGAGGTCTGGGAGGCCAGGACCTGCGGCGAGGTGAACGTGATCGAGTTCCCCTTCGGCGAGCTTTACCCGAAGTTCCTGACGGCGATGTCGCAGCAGACCGGCGATTTCGACGTAATCGGCTTTGTCCCGGCCTGGCTGCCGGACTTCTCTCCGTTCCTGTCGACGATGCCGGCCGCGCTGCAGGAAGGGTCGAACTGGGACGACATCCACCCGACCTATCGCGAACGGCTGATGGTCTGGGACGGCGAGGTGAAGTCGGCCACGATGGACGGCGACATGCACATGCTGAACCTGCGCGCCGATCTTCTGGACAATCCCGACGAACAGGCAGCGTTCCAGGCGAAATACGGCTATGCGCTGGCCGCGCCGGTGACCTGGGCGCAGTACCGCGACCAGGCCGAGTTCTTTACCCGGCCCGACGCGGGCATGTACGGCACCGCCGAGGCCTATCGCCGGGGCGGCCAGCAGTTCTGGTACTTCTTCAGCCATGCGGCGAGCTATACCAACAACCCCAACAACCCCGGCTCGATGTTCTTCGACCCCGAGACGATGGATGCCCAGATCAACAATCCGGGCTGGCTGCGCGCGCTCGAGGAATACAAGGACTATCTCCAGTTCAACCCGCCCGGCGCGCTCAACAACGGGTCGGGCGACGTGCGGCCGCTTTATGCCGGCGGCACCGTGGCGATGAACGTGGACTGGGCGGATTCGGGTGTTCTGGGCTCGACCGAGGGCGCGATCGACGGGCATGTGCGCACCGCGATGCTGCCGGGGTCGACCGAGATCTGGAACCACAAGACGGGTGCCTGGGATACCTTCCCGGAGGTCGTGCATTCGCCGTTCCTGGCCTTCGGCGGCTGGCAGCTTGGCGTGCCGGCCGACAGCAAGAACCAGGAGGCCGCCTGGGATTTCGTCTCCACCGTGATCAGCCCGGAAGTGTCGGGCACGGCCATCGTGACGGCCAACTCGGGCGTGAACCCCTACCGGTTCAGCCATTACGACAACCTCGACGCCTGGGCCTCGATCTTCTCGGCCGAGGAGGCGGCGTCCTATCTGGGCGCGCAGCGCGCTTCGCTCGATGCGCCGAACGTGGCGCTGGACCTGCGGCTGCCGGGCTTCTTCTCCTACACGGAAGTGCTGGAGATCGAGCTGAGCAAGGCGCTGGCCGGCGAGGTCGAACCGCAGGCCGCGCTTGACGCGATCGCGGCAGAGTGGAACCGGCTGACCGACGAATTCGGCCGCGACACCCAGCTTGCGGCCTATCGCGCCTCGGTCGGGCTGCCGCCGCTGCAGTGAGCCCTTGCCGGGGCCAAGGCTTCCGGCAAGATGACAACCCGCGCCCTCCGGCCCCGTGCCGGGGGGCGCATGTCGCAGGGGACCGACGCATGGCTCATGTCGAACTCGACGGGATCACCAAGTCCTTTGGCGCGGTGAACGTGCTGTCGCCGCTCACGCTTGCGATCGAGAAGGGGGAATTCGTCGTGCTGGTCGGCCCGTCGGGCTGCGGCAAGACGACGACACTGCGCATTCTGGCTGGGCTCGAGACGGCGACATCGGGGCGCGTGCGCATCGGCGGGCGCGACGTGACCGGGGCCCGCCCGGGAGAGCGCGACATCGCGATGGTGTTCCAGAACTACGCGCTTTATCCGCACATGACGGTGCGCCAGAACATCGGCTATGCGATGAAGGTGCATGGCCGGCCCGCGGCCGAGATCGAGGCGCGCGTGACCGAGGCGGCGCGGCTTCTGGCGCTTGACCCCTATCTTGACCGCAAGCCCAGGAACCTGTCGGGCGGGCAGCGGCAGCGGGTCGCAATCGGACGCGCGCTGGTGCGACAGCCGCAGGCCTTTCTCTTCGACGAGCCGCTGTCGAACCTGGACGCCAAGCTGCGGGTCGAGATGCGCACCGAGATCAAGCTCTTGCAGCGCCGGCTGGGCACCACGGCGGTCTATGTCACCCATGACCAGATCGAGGCGATGACCATGGCCGACCGGGTCGTCGTCATGAATGCCGGCCGGATCGAGCAGGTGGCCGATCCGATCACGCTTTACGAACGTCCCGTGAACCGGTTCGTGGCCAATTTCATCGGCAGTCCGGCGATGAACTTTCTGGACGGCGCCATTGCCGGGGGCGCGGTGGTGCTGGGCGGACAGCGCCTGCCGCTGCCGCCGGCCGAGGTGGCGCGGCTGGGCGAACGCGCATCGGTGGTCTTTGGCATCCGCCCCGAACACATGCGCCATTCCGCCCACGAGGCGAGCCTGACGCTGATCCCCGAAGCGATCGAGCCCCTGGGCGCGCATACGCTGCTTCTGGGCCGGGCCGAGGGGCAGCGGGTGACGGCCGAGGTCGATCCGCGCTTTCCGGCGGCGGTGGGCCAGCCGGCGGCCGTCACGGTGGACATGACGCAGGCGCATTTCTTCGACCCCGCGACCGGGGCGCGCCTGTGAGGCGAGACCTTTTTCTGGCGATCGACGTCGGTACCGGAAGCTGCCGCGCCGCACTGGTCGACGCCGGGGGACGGATCCATTCCATCGCGCACCACGAACACGACCAGATCGTGCCGCGGCACGGCTGGTCCGAACAGCGCCCCGCCGCATGGTGGGAGGGCACGGTCGCGAGCATCCGCGCCGTGCTGGCTGAGGTGCCGGGGGCTGCGGACCGGGTCGCCTCGATCTGTGCCTGCGGGCAGATGCATGGCGCGGTGCTGGCCGATGCCGAGGGGCGGCTCACGCGCGAGACGGCGCCGCTCTGGAACGACAAGCGCACGGGGCCGCAGGTGGAGCGCTTCACTGCCGCCGCCGAGGCGCTTGCCCTGACCGCCAATGCCCCTGCCCCGGCCTGGCCGGCCTTCAAGCTGCAATGGCTGATGGAGCATGACGCGCCGGCGGTCGAGAGGGCGGCGCATCTTCTGATGCCCAAGGACTGGATCAACCTGAACCTGACAGGCCGGGTCGCGCAGGACATCACCGAGGCGTCGCTGAGCTATCTGATGGACTGGCAGAGGCGCGACTGGTCGCCCGGATGATCGCGCTGACAGGCGTTCCCGGGCGGCTCTTGCCCAGCTTGCGTGCGCCGGGCGAGGTTCTGGGCCCGCTGACGCCGGGGGCGGCGGCGCTGACCGGGCTCCCGGCGGGTTTGCCGGTGCTGGTGGGCGCGGGGGATTATCCGATGGCGCTGCTCGGGTCAGGCGTGCTTGCCCCGGGGACGGGTTCGGATGTCACCGGGACATCGACCATCGTGACGCTGATCCAGCCCGCCCCGGTCCTGGCCGAGGGGGTGTCAAACGTGCTCTCGGCGGCGGGGGAATGGGGCAGCTTCACGCTGCTTGATGCCGGGGGGGATGCGGTGCGCTGGGCGCGGCGGGCGTTTCACGACAATGCGCTGTCCTATGCCGAGGTCGATGCGGCGGCGGCGCGGTCGGTGCCGGGGGCGCGCGGGCTGTTCTTCCTGCCCTATCTGTCGGGCGAGCGGTTCGGGGCGCATCGCAATTCGCGCGCGCAGTTCTTTGGCCTGACGGCGGCGCATGGCCTGCCCGACCTGCACCGCGCCGTGCTCGAAGGTGTGGCGGCCTCGGTCCGGCTCGAGCTTGACCGGCTGCAGGGCGGGCATGGCCGGCCCGAACGGATCATCGCGGCATCGGGCGGGGCGAAGTCGGCGCTGTGGCTCGGCATCAAGGCGGCGATGTACCGCACGCCCTATGTGGTGGCCGAAGAGCCGGAATCGGGCGTGATCGGCGCAGGCATCCTGATGGCGGTGGCCACGGGGGCCGCGGCGGACATGGGCGCGGCGGTGGCGCGGATGGTGCGCCACGGGGCCGAGATCGCGCCCGACCCGGCCGCCGCAGACCGCTATGACGCGATGATGCCGGTCTTTGCCGATCTTTACCGCGCCGCGCAGCCCTTCTACGACCGGCTTGACCGGCTGGCGATGTGAGGCGGCGATGAGCGGACAGTCTTGTTGCAGGCGGGGGCCGTGATGGCGCGGCACTGGCGGCCGGTGCTTGAGGTCGCGGACCCGGGGGCGGCGCTGGACTGGTTTGCGGCCGTGCCGGGGATGCGGGCCGACCCCGCGCGGGGCGAGGCGGTCTGCGGTGATCTGCGCATCGCGGTGGTCGCGCCGGGCGCGCGCCTTGTGGGCCAGCGCGCGATGGCGGTCGATCATCTCGCGCTGGCTGCGGGGGATGTCGACGGGCTGGCCGCGCGGCTACTGGCGGCGGGGGCGCGCTGGGACGCGCGCTTCACCCCCGATGGCCCGCGCGAGATTGCGGCGTTCTGGCAGACCGGCGTGCGCTTTGCCTTTGTCCGCGGACCAGGGGATGTGGCGGTGGAATTCTGCGCGCGGCGCGGGGCGGCGGGGCCGGCGGAGGCGCTGGGGCTTGACCATATCGGGCTGCGCCGGGCCGATCTGCCGGGGGAGGCGGCGACGCTCGCGGCTGAGGGCGCGACGGAGGTCGCGCGGCACCTACTGCCCGGGACGCCGCCCGTGGCGGTGCGGTTCCTGCGGGAACACAACATCCTCTGGGAGGTCTTTGACGAACCCGCCCCGCCGGGGATGGAGACGCCGGGCCGCTGGGCGGGCGTGGTGCCCTGAGCCGGGCCAGGCCGGGCGCTGGCCTTCCGGCGGGCGTTCTTCGGGCGTGACGGGGATTGCAGGGGGCGGGCTCCCCGGTCAAGGCTGCCGTCAGGATCGGAAGGAGAAACGGGATGGCACGCACGCTCTTGTGTTTCGGGGACAGCAACACCCATGGCAGTCCGCCGATGGACCGCATCGGAGAGCCCTACCGGCGGTTCGGACCGGATGTCCGCTGGCCGCAGGTGGCGCTGCGGACGCTCGGGCCGGAGTGGACCCGTGTGGAGGAAGGACTGCCGGGACGGACCGCGCAGTTTGACGACCCGGTCATGGGGCCGCAGATGAACGGTCAGGTGGGGCTGAAGATCGCGCTGCAAAGCCACGGGCCGATTGACGTGCTGACGATCATGCTGGGGACGAACGATACCAAGGCCTGTTTCGGTGCCTCGCCCGAGACGATCACGGGGGGGATCGCGGGGCTTCTCAACATCGCGCTGTCGGTCGAGATGCAGGAGCGGCACGGCGGATACCGGGTGCTGCTGATCTGCCCGCCACCGGTCGAGGAGGCTGGATGCCTGGCCGGCGTCTTCTTTGGCGGGCGGGCGCGGGCGCTGGCGCTGCCGCCGCTTTATCGGGCGCTGGCCGGGGCGATGGGAACCGGGTTTCTGGATGCGGGCCGGGTGCTGGCCGTCAGCCCGATCGACGGTGTGCACTATGACGGGGCCGGCCATGCCGCGCTGGGGCGGGCGGTGGCCGGGGCCGTGGCCGGGCTGGTCTGACAGCGGCAGGGGCGCCGCGGGGCTAGAGGTCGAAGGTCGCGAAGACCGGCACATGGTCGGAGGGCTGGTCCCAGCCCCGCACCGGGCGCAGGATGCGGCTGCCATGCGCCGCCCCGGCAATGTCGGGCGTGGCCCAGATGTGGTCGAGCCTGCGGCCCTTGTCGGCGCTGTCCCAGTCGGGGGCGCGATAGCTCCACCAGGAATAGAGCCGGCCTGCGGGGATGTCCTGGCGCGTGACGTCGACCCAGCGCCCGGCCTCCTGTGCCGCGCCGAGATGGTCGACCTCGACCGGGGTATGGCTGACGATGCGCAGGAGTTGCCTGTGGTTCCAGACGTCGTCCTCGCGCGGGGCGATGTTGAGATCGCCCACGAGGATTGCGCGGTCGGGGCGCGCGGCGCGGAAATGGTCGCGCAGATGGGCAAGGTAGTCGAGCTTCTGGCCGAATTTGGGGTTTTCGTCGCGGTCGGGGATGTCGCCACCGGCGGGGACATAGCAGTTGTGGATCACCACCCCGCTGTCGAGCCGCGCCGCGACGTGACGGGCATGGCCGAGTGTGGCAAAATCCTCGGATCCCGCATCGGTCAGCGGCAGTTTCGACAGGATGGCCACGCCGTTATAGCCCTTCTGTCCGCGCGCGACCATGTGCGCATAACCCAGCGCACGGAAGGACTCGAACGGGATCGCCTCGACCGGGGACTTGCATTCCTGCAGGCAGAGGATGTCGGGCGTCTCTTCCGCCATCAGGCGGGCGACCAGCCCCTCGCGCAGGCGGACGGAGTTGATGTTCCAGGTGGCAAGCGTGAAAGGCATGAGGTCCGGCTCCGCGGTGGTCGGACAGAGCCTCGGGTGCGGGCGGGGGAAAGGCGAGGGGGGGCACCACCCCTGACGGAGCGGCGCCGGAGCGCGCGTTACTGGAGCGTGTAGCTGGCCAGTTCGCAGATGTTGACGGTGTCGACCATTTCCTGGCCGTCCTCCATCACGAACATGATGTCATAGTCGCATTCGGCGCTGCCGTCGGCGATGGTGACGGTGCCGGTGCCGCCGGGTGCGATGACGTTGGCACCCAGGATATCGGGTCCCCAGTCATCGGTATTGGCGGGCGAGGTGTAGAATTCCATCAGCGTCAGCGCCGAGTCGTTGTTGAGCTGGTAGGTCACATCCTGGGCGAGCGCCGGGGCGGCCAGCGCCAGGGCGGCAAGGAGGGAAGCTGAAAGCGGAGCAATCTTCATGGTCGGCCTCTGATGGGGAACCGCGTTCCCGGTGCTGCGCGATCTTGCGCCGTTCGGACATATAGGGGAAACCTCACGAAATCCCTTCGTTATCCGATAGCAGAGACGACTGCGGCGCGCACCTGCCGGACAAGCCAAGGCGGACCGCAGCGGAACCTTGGGCAAGGCAGCTCAGGCATTCAGGCGGTATCCACCCGATTCGGTCACCAGAATGCGGGCATGCGCGGGATCAGGTTCGATCTTCTGGCGCAGGCGGTATATGTGCGTCTCGAGCGTATGGGTCGTCACGCCGGCATTGTAGCCCCAGACCTCGTGCAGCAGCACGTCACGCGGGACAACGCCGTCTGCGGCGCGGTAGAGGAACTTCAGGATGTTGGTTTCCTTTTCCGTCAGGCGCACCTTGCGGTCGGACGGGGTGACAAGCATCTTCTGCGCCGGCCTGAAGGAGTAGGGGCCAAGCTGGAAGACGGCATCTTCGGATTGTTCATGGCTGCGCAGCTGCGCCCTGATGCGGGCAAGCAGCACGGGGAACTTGAAGGGCTTGGTCACATAGTCGTTGGCACCGGCATCGAGCCCGAGGATCGTGTCGCTGTCGCTGTCGTGCCCGGTCAGCATGATGACGGGGCATTTCACGCCCTGTTTGCGCATCACCCGGCAAAGCTCGCGCCCGTCGGCATCGGGCAGGCCCACATCGAGGATCACGAGATCGTAGAGGCCCGCCTTGGCCTTCACCAGCGCCTCGTGACCGTCGGCGGCTTCGAAGACGTCGAAATCCTCGGTCATCACAAGCTGTTCGCTCAGCGCCTCGCGCAGATCGTCATCGTCGTCCACCAGAAGAATCTTCCTGATCTGGGCCATTGCGGGCGTCGCTCCTGCTGTTGCGGGTCATCCTGTCGGATGCTGCCGATGTGGCGGCTTCGGGGGCTTCTGCCAAGGCGTGCTGCACCGGGCTCACGCCGTCGTGTCGCCGGAACGGGGATTGTTTCAATCCGACGCGCGCAAGGCTATGTCAGAGGGCATGGGACTTGGACCGGACAGGAGCGAGACGATCGCGCGGGCGCGGGCCGACCTCGACATCGGGCTGCCGGTCGTCCTGACCGGCGGCGGCAGGGCGGTGCTGGCGGCAGCTGCCGAAACAGTGAACGGCGCGAGGCTGAGCGAGCTTGCGGCGGCGGGATCGGCCGTGCTGGCGGTGACGGGCTACCGGGCCGCGATGCTGAAGGCGCGCGCCTATGACGGCGATCTGGCGCGGATCGTGCTGCCGAAGGGTGCCGGCCTTGGCTGGGTGCGGGCCGTTGCCGACCCCGCCCATGACCTGATGACCCCGCTCAAGGGCCCGCTGGCGACCGAGCGCGAGGGCGACGCAGGGCTGCACCGGGCGGCGGTGGCGCTGTGCAAGGCGGCGCGGCTTCTGCCGGCGGCGGTCGTCGTGCCGGTGGCGGACACGGCGCTGCCCGCCGGGCTGACCGTGGTCAGCGCGGCTGCAGTCGGCGCGGAGCCTTCTCCGGTGGCCGAGGTCGTGTCGGCCCGGGTCCCTCTGGCGGTATCGGAGGCGGGGCGAGTGCACGTCTTCCGTTCGGCCGACGGGGCAGAGGAGCATTACGCGGTCGAGATCGGCCAGCCGCCGCGTGACCGGCCCGTGCTGGCGCGGCTGCATTCGGCCTGTTTCACCGGCGACCTGCTCGGGTCGCTCAAGTGCGACTGCGGGGCGCAGCTTCAGGCGGCGCTGGCGCGCATGGGGGCCGAGGGGGCCGGGGTGCTGCTCTACCTCAACCAGGAAGGCCGGGGGATCGGGCTGGCCAACAAGCTTCGCGCCTATGCGCTGCAGGACCAGGGTTTCGACACGGTCGAGGCCAATCACCGGCTGGGCTTCGCCGATGACGAGCGCGATTTCCGGACCGGGGCCGAAGTCCTCAGGCGGATGGGGTTTTCGGCCGTGCGGCTGCTGACCAACAACCCGGCCAAGGTACGGCGGATGGAGGAATGCGGGATGACCGTGGCCGAGCGGGTGCCGCTCAGGGTGGGCAGGACGCCGCAGAACGCGGGCTATCTGGCGACCAAAGCCGCGAAGTCGGG
The DNA here is from genome assembly GCA_040383215.1 of Paracoccaceae bacterium. Classification (GTDB taxonomy): domain Bacteria; phylum Pseudomonadota; class Alphaproteobacteria; order Rhodobacterales; family Rhodobacteraceae; genus JBEIDZ01. The sequence continues at coordinate 10,252 of JBEIDZ010000001.1, forward strand.
CCATCTGATGTGACCGCGGGAAGCGGCGGCGCGCGGGGCGGGGGATGAGCGGGCGGTTCAGGGACAGGCGCGATCTGGTCGTGACGCCGTCGGGGCTGCGGTTCATGGGGCGGCACTTTGCCTGCACGCTGGGGCGCGGGGGCGTGACCGACGACAAGCGCGAAGGCGACGGCTGCACGCCGCGGGGGGTGCACGGGCTGATCGGGATGCTCTACCGGCCCGACAGGCTGGCCGCGCCGGCGGACTGGTCGTTGCCGGTCGGGCCCTGCGATCTCTGGTCGGACGATCCGCGGGACGAGGATTACAACCTCATGGTGCGCGCGCCCCATCCGCATTCGCATGAAAGGCTGCGGCGCGCGGACCCGCTTTACGACATCGTGATCCTGACCGACTGGAACTGGCCGCGGGCCCGGCGCGGGCGGGGGTCGGCGATCTTTGTCCACGCCTGGCGCCGGCCGGGGGTGCCGACGGCGGGCTGCGTGGCGGTCGCACCGGAGGCATTGCGCTGGATTGCGCCGCGCATCACCGTGGCGTCGCGCCTGGTCGTGGTCTGACCGGCGCGGGCAGACCGCTCAGGGCGGGGGGATGGCCGCGGCATAGCCTTCGACCAGGCCCATCGTGACAAGCGTCCAGCCATCGACCACCACGAAGAAGGCCAGCTTGAAGGGCAGTGCGACGATGGCGGGCGGCACCATCATCATCCCCATCGACATCAGGACCGCCGCGACGACGAGGTCGATCACCAGGAAGGGCAGGAAGACCAGGAAGCCGACAAGGAAGGCACGCTGGATTTCGGACAGGATGAAGGAGGGAACAAGCACCGACAGCGGCATCGCGCCGGGATCGGAGAGGGCGGGATCGACATCCGGCCGGTAGGCGGCGATCGTGGCAAGCGTGTCGGAATCCACCCGGCCGGCCATGAAGGCGCGGAAAGGGTCGGTCGCCAGACCGAACGCGGCCTCGATCGGCAGGGTGCCGTCCAGCCAGGGCGAGATGCCGTCGGCCCAGGCGGCAAGGAACACCGGCTCCATCACGAACCAGGTCAGAAACAGCGCGAGGCTGACCAGCAGCATGTTGGGCGGGGCCTGCTGCAGCCCGATGGCCTGACGCAGGACAGACAAGACCGTGATGATGAAGGGAAAGCAGGTCACCATCACGAGCAGCCCCGGAACGAGGCTGATCAGTCCGACCAGGATGACCAGCTGGAGCGCCCGGTTGGCCAGCGATCCGTCACCCAGCGCGGCGGCCAGATCCTGCGCGGCAGCCGGCCCGGCCACCAGAAGGAGCCCCAGCGCGAGGACGGCGGGCGCGAGGGCGCGGCGGTCGGTCATCCCGGGGTCCGCAGGGCGACTTCGATCAGCCTCACACCGAGTTGTCCCGGTTCGGGACCGTCGAGTTCGATCAGTTCCCCCCGCGCGATCAGCCGGTCGCCGATGTAGAGTTCGACCGGATCGTCGATCCTGCGGTCAAGCCGCAGGACGGCGTTTTCGCCGAGCGCGAGCAGGTCGCGGACAAGCGGGCGGGCGCGGCCGACGGCGACGGTGACCTCGATCGGCACCTGGCGCAGGGGGTGGTCGTCGGAGGTTTCGCCCGACAGGGGGAAGCGGTCATCCATGATTGCTCAGTCCTTGCTGGGAAAGCTCGGGGGCGGCGCCGTCGTCAAAGGCGGCGATGATGTCGTGCAGGGCGGCGACCAGGGCGGGCGTATCAAGCACCGTCTGCCCCACCCCATGCCCGATCCTCGCCTGCCCCGGGGCAAGCGCAGGGTCGGGTGTCACCCGGATCGGCGGCAGGCTGGCCAGGAGGGTCGAGACACGCAGGATTTCTTCGGGCGAAAGGTGAAGCTCGGGTGCCGCGGCAACATCGGCGGCTGCCGCCCGGCCCAGCGCCTCGGCGAGGTGGAGCGGAAAGGCTTCGCCGGCCAGATCGGGGATGAGCCGATCGGCGAGCGCCCGGAAGAAGGGGATGAGCGCAGCAAGCACGGCCGCCCGCGCCTCGGCCCAGGTGAAGGTGAGGTCCGAAAGCGCCGCGATCGCCGCCTCTTCGGCAAGGGCCCGGCGGCGGGCGTCGCTCTCGGCCGCTTCGGCCAGGCCGCGGGCATGGCCCGCCTGCCAGTCGGCCGAGGGTTCGTCGCGCGCCGGGGCGACGGGACCGGTATCGAAAGGCTCGAACCGGAGCGGGCGGGTCATGTCAGCTGCGCTCCCGCGCGGGGGGCGTTTCGATCCAGGACTGCAGCAGGCGGGCGCTTTCGTCCTTGCGTTCGTCGATCAGCTTGCGGATGCGGCTGACCGGATCGATGACCTCGACCTGACCGGCAGGCTGCAGGCTGCCGCCGCCGGCCATTGCTGCGGCGTCGGCCGGCGGGGCAAGCGCTGGCGGCATCGCCGGCGGCGGCGGCAGGCGGCCCTGCTGGGCCAGGATCGGACGGACGACAAAGAGCCCGAGCACAAGTGCCACGACCGCCAGCACGGCAAGACGGATGAGGGACATCAGGTCAAACGGGATCCCGGCCGAGACGGCCTCGGTCCCGGTGTCGGGCAGCGGTTCGAAGGACATCGACCGCACCGTGATGACATCGCCCCGCTCTTCGCTGAAGCCGACCGCTGAGGCGACGAGTTCGCGCAGGGCGTCAAGCTCCTCGGCGGTGCGCGGCTGGACCTGGACTGCACCCTCGGCATCCGTCACGGTCAGGTCGTTGACGAGCACTGCAACCGTCAGCCGGCGGATGTCGCCGGGCGCGCGGATGATCTCGCGGCTCGTTTCGGACACCTCGTAATTGGTCAGGGCGCGGTTGGTCGCCTCTTCCGACGACGAATTGCCGCCATTCTGCCCCGCATCGCCATCGGGAAGGTTGGAGGCGACAGTGACATCGCCCTGCGCCGAATCGGATGACCGGGAGGTCGACTCCTCCACATCGGTCGAGATAGCGACGCGTCCTTCGGGGTCGATCCGGCGTTCGAGGATCGATTCGCTTTCCGTCACGGTGTCCACCGTGATCTCGACCACGGCATTGCCCGGACCGACGCGCGCGGCCAGCAGCCGTTCCGCCCGGGCCTGCAGCATGTCCGCCCGGTCGGACCCGCCGGCAGCAAGCACACCGTCCTGCGGAACGAGACCGCGCTCCGAATCGATCACCGCCACGTTTTCGGGCAGAAGCCCGGAGACGGCCGAGGCCACGAGGAAGCGGAGCGCCTCGACCTGTGCCGGGGCAAGCGGGGCGGCCGTCGTGACGGTGACGGCGGCGCTGGTGTCCGCAGCACGCGCAAAGGGCCGCGCCACCGGGACGGAGATATGGACGCGCGCACCGCGGATGCCCGGAGAGGCCAGGATGGTCCGCGCGAGTTCCCCTTCCTTGGCGCGCAGATAGGCCGCATCGAACATCTGTGCCGTCGTGCCGAAGCCCGAGAGTGAATCGAGCAGTTCGTAACCCTGGCCGCCATTTTGCGGCAGGCCTTCCGAGGCAAGCGTCATGCGGAGCATGTCGCGCTGGGCCGACGGGACATAGATGGCCGCGCCGCGGACTTCGTAGGCGACCCCCTGCTGTTCGAGGGCGGCAACGACACCGCCGGCGGCCCCGGCATCGAGCCCGGCATAAAGCAGGGCCATGTCCGGTTGCGAGGCGCCGCGGGCGAGCAGCAGGACTGCCGCGAAGACGCCGAGTGTGGCGGCGACCAGGGCGATGCGCCGTCGCAGGTCAAGACCCATCCAGATCGACGCGAGGTTGTTCAAGTCAGCCTCCTGAAGCACCGGACCGTTCTGATCCGCGACGTCAGTTAGGCCGGGCAGACTTAATTATCGGTTAGTCCCTTCCCGCTATCGCTTGGCCCCGCTGCCGTAGAAACGCCAGGGTCCCGCCGATGACTGCCACCGCGACCGATACCCCCGCACCGAAGCGGTCCAAACTGCCGCTGATACTCGGGCTGGTGCTCGGGCTCGCGGGTGCGGGCGGGGGGTTCATGGCGACGAGGCTCGGCCTGATCGCCCTGCCGGGCGCGGCAGATGCGGAGGGCGCGCACGAGGGCGAATCGGGCGCAACGCCGGCCGGGGACGATCATGGCGGGGCCGAAGAGGATCACGCAGCAGCGGCCGATGACCATGCGGCCACCGACGACCACGGGGCCGCCGATGACCACGGGGCCGCCGGCGATGACCATGCGGCCGAGGACAAGGGACATGCCGGTGAGGAGGGCGGCAGCGTGGCTCCGGCACGTTTTGTCGCGCTCGATCCGATGATCGTCAACGTCGGCGCGGAAGGGGGCGACCGTTACCTGCGATTCGTGGCGCAGATCGAGGCGGCACCCGGCCACGCGGTCGAGGTGGAAGCGATCAAGCCACGCTTTGCCGATGTGCTGAACGGATACCTGCGCGCCGTGGACATCGCCGATCTCGAGAATCCCCGGGCGCTCGACATGCTGCGGGGGCAGATGCTGCGCCGGTTGCAGACCGTCGCAGGCGAGGGGGCGATACGTGACCTTCTCATCGTGGAATTCGTGCTCAACTAGGAAAGGACACAAGGATGCCAGAACTGGCAGACCTCCTGCTGGCCGCCGGGGCGATTGCCGCCACCGTGTATTGTTTCGTCCTCTCGCGCAGGCTGCGCCGCTTTACCGACCTGGAAAACGGCGTGGGCGGTGCGGTTGCCGTTCTGGCCGGACAGGTCGATGACCTGTCGCGCACCTTCGCGGGCGCGCAGTCGGCGACCCGCAGCACCGCGGCAACCCTGGGGGAAGTCTGCGAAAGGGCCGAGGCGGCGGGCCGCCGGATCGAGCTCCTGCTTGCGGCGATGCATGACCTGCCCGAGCCGCCGGCCAATGCCTATCCCTCGATGCCGGTCTTCCATCGCCATCCCGATTCGAAGCGGAGACGGGTATGAGGGTCCTTCCGATCGTTGCGGGGCTGCTTCTGTCGTCCGCCGTGCTGCGCGCTGCGGGGCTTGCCGGGGCGGTCCAGGCCGAGGCCGAGGCCCCGGAACAGGCGGTGGCCGAAACCGGGCTGATCTGCGACGGGCCGCAGGCCAGCGCCAGCATGATCGAAGACTTCCGCGCCCGCGAGGAGCGGCTGCTCGCGCGGGAGGCCGCGGTCGTGGACCGGGCGCGCGCCCTTGGCGTTGCCGAGGCCGAGATGGACGAAAAGCTTGCCGCGCTCGGCGTAGCGGAGAAGTCGCTCGGCGCGCTGCTCGCCATGGCCAAGTCCGCAGCAAGCGATGATCTCGCGCAGCTCACGGCTGTCTATGAGGCGATGAAGCCGGCCGAGGCTGCGGCGATCTTTGCCCAGATGGATCCCTTCCTTGCGGCCGGTTTCCTCGGGATGATGCGCCCCGAATCGGCGGCCGCGGTGATGGCCGGCCTCGAGCCGGGGGCGGCCTATGCAATCAGCGCGCTGATCGCGGGGCGGCACATGGACGTTCCGACGGAATGACGCAGCACGGGCTCACGAAGGCTTAACCCCGACCGTTTCATCATCATCGCGCAGCGCGCATGCTGCGAATCTGCCAGGACATCGCATGATCGGCATCGTCGGCATCGTCGTCGTATTTGTCATGGTCTTCGGGGGCTACCTGATGGCCGGTGGCAAGCTCGGGATCATCCTGAAGTCGCTGCCGTTCGAGCTGATGATGATCGGTGGGGCCGCGGTCGGTGCCTTCCTGCTCTCGAACGACTTCGGGTCGGTCAAGCATGCGCTCAAGGACATGGCCAAGGTCTTCAAGGGACCGAAGTGGAAGGCCGACGACTACCGCGACCTGCTCTGCCTGCTCTTCGAACTCATCCGCCTGGCGCGGGCCAATCCGGTCGCGGTCGAGGAGCATATCGAGAATCCCGGCAATTCGGCGATCTTCGGCCGTTATCCCCGCATCCTGAAGGACAAGGAGGCGATCGGCCTGATCTGCGACACGCTGCGGGCCGCCTCGATGAATTACGACGACCCCCATCAGGTGGAGGAAGTGCTGGACAAGCGGATGGAAAGCTACCGCCACCATGCGCTGCATTCCACCCATGCCCTGCAGACGGTGGCCGACGGGCTGCCTGCCCTGGGCATCGTCGCGGCGGTGCTGGGCGTGATCAAGACCATGGCCTCGATCGACCAGCCGCCCGAGGTGCTGGGCAAGATGATCGGCGGGGCGCTCGTCGGCACGTTCCTCGGCGTGTTCCTGGCCTATGGGCTGGTCGGGCCCTGCGCGGCGCGGCTGAAGACCGTGATCGAGGACGAGGCGCATTTCCACATGCTGATCCGCGAGGTTCTGGTGGCCAACCTCCACCGACATCCCCCCAACATCTGCATCGAAGTGGGGCGGCAGAATGCCCCCTCTTCGGTCCGGCCGAGCTTTGGCGACCTCGAAGCCGCGCTGAAGGCCACGAAGGAGGCCGCATGAGGCACGTTCTGGTTGCGCTGCTCGTGCTTGCCGGGCTTCCGGCGGCGGCGCAGACGGTCACATTCCGGTCCGGCAACCATCCGGACTTTGCGCGTCTCGTGCTCGACATCCCGGCGGGAACGGCTTGGGACCTGGGCAGGACCGGGGGAGACTATGTGCTCGACCTCGGCCCGGGACAGGGGCTGACGTTCGATCCGGAGGGGATTTTCGACCGCATTCCGCGCGACCGGATTGCCGGGGTGGACATCGCCTCCGAACCCGGCCGGGTGGTCCTGAGGCTGGCCTGCAGCTGCCACGCCTCGGCCTTCCTGTTCCAGCCCGACAAGCTCGTCATCGACGTGGTCGACGGGCCGCCTCCTGCGGATTCCCCCTGGGAGGACCCGGTCGCACCCGCCGTCGCGGCCCTTCCGCCCGTTCTCCCTCTGGTGAGCGGGCTGCCGCCGTCAGACCTGCTCTTTGAAGTGCCTTCCGGACTTCGGCCCGAAGGGCATGACCGGCTGCGCGACGACCTTGCCGCCGACATGGCGCGGGCGCTTGCGGCGGGGCTGCTTGATGCGCCGGAGGGGTGGACCGCAGGGGCCGACGAGCCCGCGCTGCCCGCTGTGCCCGGCCAGATGGGCGAAACCGCGCAATCCGCACTTCCGCCCGCGGCCCCGGCCGGGCCGGTGAGGCCCGGAGTGAACTTCATCACCGCCGACAGGCTGCAGCGGACAGTGCCGGGCGCGCGCGACATCGGCCGCAACGGCCAGCCCTGCATCCCCGAATCGGAATTCGACTTCGCAGCCTGGGGTCAGACGGGCGATTTCGCCAGCGATGTGGGCCGTCTGAGAAGCGAGATCGTGGATGCCGCCGGCGCCCTTGACGGGCCGTCGCTGACCGCACTTGCCCGGGCCTATCTGCACTTCGGCTTTGGCGCAGAGGCGCGCAGGACGCTTGACCTCATCGGCGAAGACAGTACCGCGATCCGGCATCTCGCCATGCTCGCCGATCTCGTCGACGGCAAGGACGTGGTTCCCGGCGCCTTTGCCGACCAGGCCGGGTGCCTGACGGCGGCCACGCTCTGGTCTGCCCTGGCCGAGGGGTCGCTGGCCGGCCGCACTGCCGCCGAACGGACCGCGATCGAAACCGCCTTCCGCGTCCTGCCGCCGGGACCGCAGCAGGCGGTCGGCCCGCGGCTGGCCACGCTGTTTCTGGCCGCCGGCGATGCCCGGACCGCCCGCCTCATGATGGAGCGGATGCCGACCGGAGGCGTCCTGACCGAGGAAGCCCTTTCCGTCGAAAGCGATATCCTGCGCAGCGCAAGCTCGGCGGCGGCCGCGCGCGATACCCTGATTGCCGCGATCCGCGACGGCAGCAGGGCCAGCGCGGGCACGATGATCCGCCTTGTCGATGCGACCCTCGCCGCCGGGCTGCCGCCCGACCCCTGGATGGTCGACACCCTGGCGGCGCTGCGGTTCGAATACCGCGGCACCGCCTCCGAGGGGCCGCTTGCCGCCACCGAAATCCGCGCGCTCACGGCCGCCGGCCGCTTTGCCGAGGCGGCGGGGCTCCTCGGCGAGGCCGGGCTGCCGGTGACCGAGGCGGAGCGGGAGATTCTGGCCGCCGATTTCGCGACCGGTCTTGCGGCCCGGGGCAGCGACGGGGAATTCCTCGACCTGACCTTCGCGGGCAGCCTGACGGTGCCGGCGGGCGTGCCGGCGAATGCCGTCGCGGGGCGGCTGATCGACCTTGGCTTTCCCGATGTGGCGCTTGGCCTTCTTGATGCGCCGGGAGAGGGCGCCACGATGGGAGAGCGGCGGCGGCTGCGCGCGGCGGCGCTGCGTGCGCTGGGCCAGGAGGCGGAAGCAACCCTTGTTCTGGCCGGCATGCCGGATGCGCAGGACCAGCCCCGCGACCCCGCCCGTGCCTGGCGGAGCGGCGACTGGGATGCGATGACCGATGGCGGAGACCCGTTGCTGGCCGAGGCCGCTGCAGCCGTGCTGGAGGAGACACCCGCGCCGCCGGACGACGAAACCCTTGCCGGCCGCGCCGCGCTGATCGGAGCATCGGCAGAGACCCGCAAGCTGGCCGAAGCATTGCTTGACCGGTTTCCGTCGCCGGGCGGGGCGGAGCCTGTTCCGGTGTCGGCGAATTGACCGCAGGTCCGGACGTTATCCTGCGCGGGACAAGCCTGGCCGGCGGTCGCCCCCGGCCAGGCCGGCGGCGCATCCGGGACGCGGCAGCCGGCAGGCCAGGACTGCAGGCCGCCGTGGCGCTCTGCGCGCTGCTGATGCTGCCCCGCTCCGGCATGGCGGAGGATGCGGCCGGGCTCTGCCTGAGAGCCACAGCCGCCGCGGCGACGACCTACGGGGTGCCCGACAAGGTGCTTCTGGCCATCGCGCTGACCGAATCGGGACGCAGCGTGGGCGGGCGCTTGCAGCCCTGGCCCTGGACGGTCAATGCCGCGGGCGAGGGCCACTGGTTTGCCGACCGCGCCGGCGCGCTGCGCTTTGCACAGACCCTGGTCGCAGCCGGGCAGACCAGTTTCGACGTCGGCTGTTTCCAGATCAATTACCGCTGGCACGGCGCGGCCTTCGGCTCGGTCGAGGCGATGTTCGACCCTGACCGCAATGCCGCCTATGCCGCGCGCTTCCTGGCCGGTCTGGCTGCGGAAACGGGCGGTTGGTCCGGCGCGGCAGGGGCCTACCATTCCCGCACACCCGCACTTGCAGAACGATACCGCGCCCGTTTCGACGCGATCCTCGCCGGGCTGGGCGAGGGGCAGATCCCCGATCCGCCGCAACAGCGCGTGGCCCGGGACGATCCGCCCGGCCCCCGGGGCTACAGCCATCCGCTCCTGCAGGGCCGCGACGTGCCGCGCACGGCAGGGTCGCTTGTCCCTCTCGCTCCGGTGCCGGCGACATGAAGGGGCTGTCGGTCCGCAACCTCTTCGAACCGACGGCGCTTCTGGCGCTCGCGCTCATGACCGTCATCGCGATGATGGTCCTGCCGATGCCGCCCTGGATGCTGGATGCGGGGCTGGCACTCTCTTTCGCGCTGGCGATCCTGATCTTCACGATCACGCTCTTTGTCGAACGCCCGCTCGACTTTTCGACCTTTCCGACGATCCTGCTGGCCTCGCTCTTGCTGCGGCTGTCGCTCAACGTGTCCTCGACCAAGCTGATCATCGGCCAGGGGCATACCGGGATCGACGCTGCCGGCCATGTGATCGAAGGCTTTGCCATGTTCATCATGGGCGGGTCGGTGGTACTCGGGCTCGTGATCTTCTGCGTGCTGCTGATCGTCAACTTCGTCGTCATCAACAAGGGCGCGGCACGGATGGCCGAAGTCGGCGCGCGCTTTGCGCTCGACGCGATGCCGGGCAAGCAGCTTGCCATCGATGCCGACATGGCAGCCGGGGCGATCGACCACAAGGAAGCCTCGGCCCGGCGCGAACGCGAACAGGCCGAGACGACCTTCTTCGGCTCGCTCGACGGCGCTTCGAAATTCGTCAAGGGCGATGCCGTCGCGGGCCTCATCATCACCGGGCTGAACCTGATCGTGGGGCTTGCGGTCGGGCTGTTCGTACATGGCATGCCGCTCGACCGGGCGGTGGAGACCTATACGATCCTCACCGTCGGCGACGGCCTGGTGAGCCAGATTCCCGCGGTGATCACCTCTGTCGCGGCGGCGCTTCTGCTGGCCCGGGGCGGGGCGAAGGGGGCGACCCAGGCGGCCATCGTCGAACAGCTGGGGCGCTATCCGGCCGCTCTGGCCACAGTGGCCGTGCTGATGGGCCTCTTCGCGCTTGTCCCCGGCCTGCCCTTCCTTCCCTTCATGGGCGGTGCGGTCATCCTCGGCGCCGCTGCCATCGCCGGCATGTCCGCGCGGGACCGCCGGGACCGCGCCGCCGCTGCCACGGCGCGCAGCGTGCCTGCCCCGCGCGATGCCACGCTGGGCGACATCCTCGACCTTGACGACATCCATGTCGAGTTCGCCCCCGATCTCGTGGAAATGGTGCTTGATGGTGCGACGGGCCTCGATGCGCGCATCGCCAACATGCGCAACCATGTCGCCACTGCCTTTGGGATGCTGCTGCCCGAGATCAGGCTGACCGACAACCCGGCCCTGCCACGGGGCACCTATGTCGTCAGGGTGCAGGGGGTCGAACAGGCGCGCGATGCCCTGCGCCCGGGGCAGCTTCTGGTACTGGCCTCGGGCAGCACCCCGCTGCCCGGAGAGGAAGTTCGCGAACCTGTCTATGGTGCGCCGGCAAGCTGGATCGCTCCCGAAGACCGCGACGAGGCGGCCCTGCGCGGCCTGACCGTCGTCACGCCGCCCGAGGTGCTGGCGACCCATCTCCTGGAAGTGATCAAGCGCAACCTGTCGCGGCTCCTGTCGCTCAGGGTGTTGCGGCGCATCCTTGACGAGATGCTGAACCTGTCCGACAGCCGCCGGGTCGAGATGAACCGGCGGATGCTCGAGGAACTCGTGCCCGAGCGGGTGCCTCTGGACCTGCTCCTCGGCGTGCTTCGGCTGCTGCTCGACGAGCGGGTCTCGATCCGCAACATGCCGCTCATCCTCGAGGCGGTGGCCGAGGGGCGCACGGTGCATTCCACCGCCGAAGGTGTGGCCGACCACGTGCGCCAGCGGCTGGGCTTCCAGCTGGTCGCCGAACTGCGCCGGCCGGACGGAAGCATCCCTCTGATCCAGCTTGCGCCGGACTGGGAAAAGACCTTTTCCGCCTATCAGCTCGGGACCGACCGGACCGGGGGGGAAATCGCCCTGCCCCCCGAGGATTTCAACCGCCTGGCCAATGGCCTGGCCGACCGGATCGCCCGCGCGGCAGAGGCCGGGGCGCATGCGGCCGTGGTCACGTCGAGCCGCCGGCGCCGGTTCCTGCGGACGGTCATGGCCGCCAAGGGGCTGCCCAATCCGGTCCTCTCCTTCGAGGAGATCGGCGTTGATGCCCGGCCCGCGCTGGTCGGTGTGGTGGCGGCATGACGGCATCGCTGGCCGGGCTGGCCGACTGGGTCTATGCCCAGGCCTGGATCGGCTTTGCCGTGCTGCTGCGGGTCGGGGCGATGATGGCGCTGCTGCCGGCCTTCGGCGAACAGGCCGTGCCGGCGCGGGTCAAGATCGCGGTCACGCTGGCCGCCACGCTGGTGGTCGCCCCGGCGCTGGCGCCGCTGATCGGGGCGATGCCGCAGGCGCCAGCCGCGCTTGGCGTGGTCCTGCTGTCCGAGGTATCGACCGGCCTGCTCTTCGGCCTGCTGCTGCGCCTTTCGGTCATGGCGCTCGCAACCGCGGGTGCCCTGATCGCGCAGGGGCTGTCCCTGGCGCAGATGTTCGGGGCCGGCCCTGCGGCCGAACCCCTTCCGGTCTTCAGCCACCTGCTTGTCGGCGCGGGCCTTGCCCTGGCCGCGGTGCTTGGCCTGCATGTGCAGGCGGTGGGTTACATCATCGGCAGCTACGGTCCGGTCCCCTTCGGTGCGGGATTGACCGGTGAGATCGCGCTTGCCGAAGTCGTCAGGGGGATCGCGGCCTGCTTTGGCACGGCGCTGAGCTTGGCCGCACCCTTCCTGATCGCCACGCTGGTCTACAACCTCGCCATCGGGGCGATCAACCGCGCGATGCCCCAGCTCATGGTCACCTTCATCGGCGCACCGCTGCTGACAGCCGGGGGGCTGGCGCTTCTGTGCGTTGCCGCACCGGCAGGTCTCGCCGCCTGGGCCGATCTTCTGGCCCGGATGATCGCCGGCACGGGTGTCCCGTGAGCGAGGACAGCGCCGAAGGCGACAAGAGTTATGAGCCGACCGAGCGCAAGCTCCAGGAGGCGCGGCGCAGGGGAGAGCTTCCCTATTCCGCCGATCTGGTGACGGCCGCCGGCTATGCCGGACTAGCCGGCTTCGCCGCGCTTGGCGGTGCCGCGGCGCTGGCCGCCGCCGGAGCCGTGCTGCAGGGCCTGCTGGAACAGGGCCTGCGCGGCGGGAGCTCGCCCCAAGAGGCCGGGCGTCTTCTGCGCGAAGGGCTGCTCGCGCTCGCCCTGCCGGTTGCGGGCTGGTTTGCCGTGCCGGCGGCGGTCGCGCTGCTCGCCGTCCTCGCCCAGGGCGGGCAGGTCTTTGCGCTGACGCGGATCGAACCGGCCTGGCACAAGGTCTCTCCGCTCGCGGCGCTGCGGCAGAAATTCGGCGCGGCAGGCCTGGTCGAATTCCTCAAGGGGATCGTCAAGTCCACCCTCATCGCCATCGTGCTGGGCCTCTATCTGGTGCAGAGGCTGCCCGACATCATCGCAGCCGTCGCGCTTGATCCGCGGCAGGTCACGGTCGCCATGTTCAGCGCCGTGGTCGATGTCGCGCTCCTCGCCTCGGCCGTGGCGCTGGTGATCGGACTCTTCGATCTGGTCTGGCAGCGGGTGCACCACATCATGCGACAGCGGATGTCGCGCAAGGAACTCGAAGACGAGTTGCGCGATACGGAAGGCGACCCGAAACTGAAGGGCCAGCGCCGGCAGGCCGCGATCGCCATCGCCATGAACCAGGCTGCCGCGGCCGTGCCCAAGGCCGATGTGGTGATCGTCAACCCGACCCATTATGCCGTCGCCCTCGCCTGGGAACGGGGCGGCGGGAGGGCCCCTGTCTGCATCGCCAAGGGGGTGGACGAGGTTGCCCTGCAGATCCGGCGGATCGCGGCCGAAGCGGGGGTGCCCCTGCGCTCGGATCCACCGACGGCGCGGGCGCTGCACGCCGCGGTCGCGGTCGGCGCGGAGATTCCGCGCAGTCATTTCCGCGCGGTCGCCGCGGCGATCCGCTTTGCGGACAAGGTCAGGCAAAGGCAGCGCGGCCGATGAGACGGGCGGACTGGCGCGACATCAATGCCCTCTTCGAGCTTGCCCGCCAGGCCCGGGAAACGCGGCTGGCCGAATGGCGGCGGCGCGAGGCCGAAATCGAAGACGGCCTTGCCCGCATCAGCGCGGCCGGAGCGGAAGGGACCACCGAAGACGAGGTGATGCGCCGCGCCGGTGCCGATCTGCGCTGGCAGGCTTGGTGCGATGCCCGGCGGACCGCGCTGCTGGGCCAGCTGGCGCAGGTCCGGTACCGCCGGGCCGCCGCCGAGGAGGACCTGCGCAAGGCGGCGCGCCGGACCATCGCCACCGCGGCCGTGCTGCGGACAGAGGAAAAGGCGGCGGCCCGGCTGCGCGACAGCCGGGCCGAACGGGAAGGGCGGGACTGAGAGCCTGCCCGCCGGTAACCCCGGCGCCGGCCGGCCCGGCGCGCGCCCCGGCGCCCTGCCCGGACCGGACCGGATCAGACCTCCTGGCGGACGATATCGACGATCAGCACGTTGCGCGCACTTTCGCCAAGCACATCGCGGGCGGCCACATTCAGCGCCAGCCGGAGGCTCCGCATCGGTTCGGTTGCCGTAAAGGTGCCGTCGAACCCGCCGGTATTGGCGTGATCGAAAAGAACCTGAAGAAAGGCATCCCGCAGGCGCGGCTCAGAGGCGAGGACAGCCTCCTCTTCGCCCTGGGGGATTTCGAGGCTGACCGAGATCACCACCAGCGCAGACACGCTGTCATCGTCGAGAAGCGGGACCACGAACTGGTTGCCAAGCGGCACGAAGACCGATGGCGTGGCGTGCAGGGGCAGCGCCTCCTCGCCGTGGCCGCCCTCTCCGGCGGTGGCCGGCTCGGGGCAGGCCGCCGCCGCATCGGCCGTCTCGGCGGCGGGGGGAGGCGGCAGGACGAAGAGGCCGACGCCCGCACCCGCTGCGGTGCCGAGAATCAGGAAGAGGAGCGGCAGGATGAGCTTCTTCACGGGATCCTCCGGTCAGAAGGGCAGGACGGATTCGGCCGCCTGCTGGCCGTAACGGGGCTGCTGCATGTCGCTGATCTGCCCCCGTCCGCCGTAGGAAATCCGGGCCGAGGCGATCTTGTCATAGGTGATCTCGTTCTGGCGGCTGATGTCGGCGGGGCGGACATAACCGGTGACCAGAAGCTCGCGCAGTTCGAAATTGACCCGGACCTCCTGTGTCCCGGCAATCTCGAGCACCCCGTTCGGCAGCACGTCGACGATTGTCGCTGCAACCCGGAGCTCGAGCTGTTCATTGCGGCTGACCGAACCTGCGCCGTTGAACTGGGACGACGATCCGAGGTCGACGGCAGGATCGACCGTCGCTCCCTCGGGCAGGCGGTCCTGAAGCCGCTGCGGCACACCGAACAGCTGCGGCAGCGACATTTCCTGGCTGCCGCTGCGGGACCGGTCGGTGGTGTTGCTGATCTGGGCGCTGTCGTCGATCTCGATCACCACGGTGAGGATATCGCCGCGATTGATCGCGCGCCGGTCACCCAGAAGCGATTCGCGGTCGCCGGTCCAGAGCGAGGCCATCGCCACCTCGGCCGGCTGGGCGGGCGGCAGGATGTCGCGCGGGATGCCGTCGGTCATCATGGCCTGGAAATCCTGGCCCGCCCGCGGAGAGTTGAAGTCGGGCGCCCGCCCGATGGGCGACCCCGGAGTACAGCCGGCAAGGGCCGCAAGGCAGGCCAGGGCAGGAAGATGACGCATCGCGCGCTCCTTGGTTCAGCGGGAGACGTAGGCCACGCCATCGGCGCCGATCCGTGCGGTCACCGTGTTGCGTGAGGCGAGATTCATCACGCGGATCAGATCGCCCGGGCCGGCGCGGTCAAGCGCGCGGCCTTCGGTCGTGATGTGGAGATTTCCCGCGGCATAGACGAGCGGCACGATCGCGTTGCGCTCGACCGTTGCCGGGAGAGAGAGATCGCCGGGCAGGATCGGGCGTCCAGGAAAGAGGGCAACGCGTGCCTCCATCCCGATCACGGCATCGGGATCGGTGAGCGCGCCCGGTACGATCAGGTCGCTGGTCTGGATGTCGGCGGGCGTGATCACGCTTTGCGCCGGAATCGTGCGCACGGGGACAAGCGTTTCGGCCCTGGCCGGAACGACCGCGGCACAGAGGAGAAGGGCGGCCCGCAGGATCATCGGATCGCCACCATCGCGCCCATCATCTGGTCGGCCGCGGTGATGACCTTCGAATTCAGTTCGTAGCCGCGCTGGGCCTCGATCAGCTCGGTGATTTCCTTCACGGCATCGACGGTGCTGTTCTCGAGGTAGCGGTGCCGGATCACGCCGACTCCGTCTTCGCCCGGTGCCGAGACAAGCGGAGCGCCAGAGGCTTCGGTCTCGAGATAAAGGTTGGAACCGATCGCCTCGAGCCCCTTGGGATTGGTGAAGGAAGCAAGCGTGAGCTGGCCGAGCAGTTCGGGTTCGATCCGGTCGGCAAAGGTGGCATAGACTTCACCTTCGGGATTGACGGAAATCGAACGGATATCGGGCGGAACAGTGATTTCGGGCGCGACGGCGAAACCGTCGGAGGTGACAAGGAGACCGTCGCCGGTGATCTTGAGCGCCCCGTCGCGGGTGAAGGCGGCGCGTCCGTCGGGAAGCGTCACTTCGAAATAGCCGGCCCCGTCGATGGCAAAGTCGAGGTCTCCCCCGGTCGCGGCAAGCGGACCCTGGCCAAGCTCGACCGAGATCGCCGTCGGCCTGACCCCGAGCCCGAGCTGGATGCCCACGGGAAGCACGGTTCCGTCAGAGGCGTTGACTGTGCCGGGCCGCTGCATCTGCTGGTAATGCAGGTCGGCGAATTCGGCCCGCCGCGGGTTGTAGGCGGTCGTGTTCATGTTGGCGAGGTTGTTGGAAATGACCTCGACCCGCATCTGCTGGGCCTGCATGCCGGCGGCGGCGATTTCAAGCGCGCGCATGTGGAGCCTCCTCTGTGGCGTCTAGCGGCTGAGTGTCTGGATCACGTTGCGGATGCGGGCATCCTCCCGGTCGAGAAGGCCCTGGCCGAGTTCATAGGCCCTCTGCACGGCGATCAGGCGGGTGATCTGGCTGATGGCATCGACATTCGATTCCTCGAGGAACCCCTGCGAGACGGTCGCGGCCTCGGCCGGCAGCAGGTCGCTGCCGGGCACAAAGAGAACGCCGCTCTGCCGGGTCATCGCCGTCGGATCCGAAGGGATGTAGAGCCCCACCTGACCGACCGGGACCCCGTCTGCCGAAATCGTGCCGTCGGGCGCGATCCCGATCCGGGCGGCCCCCGGCGGCACAAAGACGGGCGCACCGCCCGCATCCAGCAGGGCATGGCCTTCGGCGTTGACGACATCGCCATTGGCGTTCTGGACAAAGCTGCCCGCCCGGGTCAGCCGCTCTCCCTCGGGTGTGGCCACGAGAAAGAAACCCTCGCCCGTGATCGCCATGTCGAGCGTGCCGCCCGTCCGCGCCAGCGCGCCGGGGGTGAACGAAGTTTCCCGCACCCGGGCCGCGGCCATCGAGAGCGAGGGCGCATCCCCGCCGAGAGCCGCGACATATTCCGAAAAGATCACGCCTTCGGCCCGGAAACCGCCCGTATCGGCGTTGGCGATGTTGTTGGCGACGGCGCGAAGCTCTGCCAGGAGCCCGCTCTGGCGCGTCAGCACGGCATAGGCGGCGTTGTCCATCGCTTCAGACCCCGGCGATGAGCGGCACGATCGTGTCGGTGAAGTACCGGCCAAGCGACTGCGTCATGAAATCCATCGTGACCCAGAAGACGGCGACGATGGCGGCAAGCTTGGGCACGAAGGTCAGCGTCATCTCCTGGATGGAGGTGAGCGCCTGGACAAGGCCCACGGCCAGACCGGCGACCAGCGCGACCCCGAGGATCGGCAACGAAATCACCACCGACACCCAGAGCCCTTCGCGCAGCGTATCGTTGAACAGGGCGGCATCCATCGGTCAGACCGGCATCCGCAGGATTTCCTGATAGGCCTCGACCACGCGGTTGCGCAGGGTGACGGCGGTTTCGACCGCCAGTTCCGCCTGGCTCAGCGCCGCGACAAGGCTGTGGGGGTCGGCTTCGCCCTGCATCGCGGCAATGGCGGTCTGTTCGCCTTCGCGCAGGGTCGCGGCGAATTCGGCGGCGGCCGAGGTGAAGAGCGATCCGCCATCGGCACCGGAAGGCTGGGTGGCGGGGCGGCTCAGCGCATAGTTCTGCGCGGCAAGGGCGGAGGCGATCTGCATCTGGGTGTCCTATCGGCGGAGGAGGTCCATCAGGGCGGTCTGCATTTCCCGCACCTGTTCGAACATCTTGAGGTTGGCCTCGTAACTGCGGCCGGCTTCGCGGGCGTCGGCGACCTCGATCATGAGGTTGACGTTGGAGCCGAGGTAGTAGCCCTCGGCATCGGCAAGCGGATGGGTCGGATCATAGACCCGTTCGGGTTCGGTCCGGTCGAGCCTGACACGGCCGGGGCTCACGGTGCTGCCGGCATCGCGGCCCATTTCGGCCTCGAAGCTCATCAGCTTGCGGTGGTAGCCGGGCGTATCGGCATTGGCGATGTTTTCGGAGACAAGCCGCAGTCGTGCGGCCTGGGCACGCATCCCGCTCGACGCGGCGCCAAGCGCATCGGAAAGGTCGTTCATCCTCACCTCCCCAGACTGGTGCGCAAGAGGCCGGTCGCATGGCGCCAGATGGCCAGCGCACGGCTGTGTTCGCGCTGCGCCTCGACGCCGGCGAGCATTTCCTGCTCGATCGAGACGGTGTTGCCGTTGGGCGATGCTTCGGTGTCGCGCGGGGCGGCGCGGGCGGACAGTCCGCCGGTCTGGACAAGATGGCCGGGCCGGGTCGCCCGCATCGCGTCCTGTCCCTCGTTCCAGACAGAGGCGAAATCCGGGACGGCGCGGGCGCGGTAACCGGGAGTGTCGGCATTGGCGATGTTGGATGCAACCACGGCCTGCCGCGCGGCAGCGTGGCGCGCCATCGCGGACGACATGCGGAAAATATCCAGCGAGTCAAACATTGGGGATTCTCCCTCGGCTCGTTTCATCTTCGGTTTAGGCCTGATTCGTTAAGGATGGCTTGTGATGATTGACGAAACGTACGGAGCCGCAGAAATGACCGATCCGCTGATTGCCGCGATGACAAGGGCGGTCGCCGGGCTGAGGCTCGCGCATGAGGAAGGGCAGGTCGTCGCCGCGCGTGGCGGTGCGCTGGATGTCGCGGGCCTGACAGAGGCCGCCCGGCTCGGCGACCGCGTCGAAGGGCGCGCAGGCGGGCTTGCGATCCAGGGCGAGGTGATCCGGGTGACGGCGGCGGGCGTGCATGTGCTTCCCGAAGGCGGGACAGAGGGCCTCTCGCTCGGAACGCGTCTGCGGCTTGTCCCGCCGCCGCCTTTCTGTCCCGATGACAGCTGGATCGGCCGGACCATCGACCCTGACGGGCGGCCGCTGGACGGGCGACCGCTTCTGCCCGGACCCGTCGCGCGCGATCTTGACGCCGTGCCGCCCCCGGCCCGGTCGCGCCGGCCGCTCGGCGCGCGGATCGAGACGGGGCACGCCGTCTTCGACACGCTCCTTCCCATCGCGCGGGGACAGCGCATCGGGCTTTTCGCCGGGTCGGGCGTGGGCAAGTCGACGCTCCTCGCCGGGCTCGCACGGTCGATGGCGGCCGATGTCGTCGTCATCGGCCTTGTCGGCGAACGCGGGCGCGAGGTCCGCCACTTCACCGACGAAGTCATGGGGCCCGAAGGGATGAAACGGTCCGTCGTCATTGCCGCGACATCAGACCGCGCGCCGCAGGTGCGCCGCCGCGCCGCCCGGGCTGCGACGGCCGTGGCCGAACATTTCCGTGCGCAGGGCCGGCAGGTCCTTCTCATCATCGACAGCGTGACCCGCTTTGCCGAGGCGCACCGGGAAATCGCCGTGGCCGCAGGCGAGGCAGCGGGCCTGCGCGGCTTTCCGGCCTCGACGCCGTCCGCACTTGCCGCGCTGTGCGAAAGGGCGGGGCCGGGATGCGCCGGCGAAGGCGACATCACGGCAATCTACGCCGTGCTCGTCGCCGGATCGGACATGGAGGAGCCGGTCGCGGACTGGCTGCGAGGGCTGCTTGACGGGCATGTCGTGCTCGACCGGGGGATTGCCGAACGGGGGCGGTTCCCGGCAGTCGATCTGGTCCGTTCGGTGTCGCGGTCGCTGCCCGACGTGGCAGATGCGGCCGAGAACCGGATGATCGCAGAGGCGCGGCGTCTTCTGGGCACCTATGACCGGGTCGAGACGATGGTGCGCGCGGGGCTCTATACGCCGGGCACCGATCCGGAGGTCGATGCGGCCGTGGCGGCCTGGCCGGCGCTTGACCGTTTCGCGGGGCTGGTCGGCCAGAGGTCGGCCAGCGAAAGCTTTGCCGCGCTCAGGGCGGCGCTGGAGACCCGGGCAGGCGGCAGCGTCCGGCCCGACCCGACGCGGTAGCCGCGGACCGGGCACGCAATGCCGGAACCGCGGCGGGGCCAGGTCGGCGGGCAGGCTGCACCCGGGTCCGGCCGGTCGGCGCAGACCCTCTGCCGGGGTCAGGCGCAAGGCCCGGCCCGGGCCGTTAGCCGCGGCGTGGCAAGACCGCCGGCTCCTGCCCCGCCGGGGGGCGATGCCAGGCATGGACAGCGCGGCATCAACTTCCCTGCATCGCAGAAACGGAGCCCGGACAGGGCACAGCGGGGCGCGATACCGCCGGACCCGCGGTCCCGGCGCGCCCGGGCACTGCAGCGCGACCGTATGGCGTGGCGCGACAGCGCCGGCCCGGGGGTGTCCAGGCGGCGAAGGAACCGGCAGATCATGCGGTCCTGCCCAAGCCCGGACGGCGGGGGCCGCACGCTGCCCGGAGCCAGAGGCCGCCGCCATCCCGGGGTCATGGCGGAGAAGATCGTCGCTGCCAGCGCAGGGTGCCGCCGGACCCGGGGGTCACCGCGCGCCAAGAAGCTGCAGCGCAATCGCACCCGACGCCGCGGCGGCGCCGACCGCAGCGTCCGAGCGGACCAGAAAGAGCCGGATCAGGCGTTCCTGCTCGGCACGGCTGGAAAGCACCGCGAGGTCCCCGGTCCCGAAGACACCGGAGAAGCGGGACCTGAAGGTGTCAAGCTGCCGGTCGATGTCGAGCTTGCCGATGCTGGCAGGCAGGCCGAGCGCGCCCTCAAAGACCGACCGCAGCGGCAGGTCGCCCATCACCGCAAACCAGCGCGCATCCGGGGCGGTGACGGTCGCGAAAATGTCGGCCAGCCCCTGACGCAGGTTCATGGCCCGGCGCAGATTGTCATCCACGCTCCCGACAGCCGCTTCGAAGCTGCGGGCCTCGAATCGGGCGGTGATCTCCTGGGCAAAGCCGGGCTCTCCGGTGCGGGGGCCAAGGTCGCCAAAACCGAAGGCGCGGGCAAGCGCGGCATAGCGCTTGTCGGCAAGCCGGTTGGCAAAGGCGCCGTCCTTCTGTGTGCCTTCCGCCAGGACCTTTTCGATGAAGGCTTTGGAATTGATGTCGGATTCGAGCCCGAAGGCCGTCAGGGCCACGTCGAGAAGCTGGCGATCCGCTACAAGGTCCGCAGCCGTCCTGACCGAAGCGATGCGGGTCTCGAAGGCGGAGGTGGCGCGACGGATGGCCGGATCGGCGACAAAGGCGCCGCGCTGGGCCTCCATCGTCCGGGTGAGAAACGACCACCCCTGATAGCCGCCGAGCGGGATGACCGGCGTAAAGGTCATTGTGTGGTTCGCGCAAGGGCCAGCAGCCGCTCCTCGAGCGGGAGGAGCCCGCGCAGCCGCTTGAGCGCGCGGTAGAAGTCATCCTCGCGGGCCGCGGCCCTCGCCTGTGACAGCAGGTCCTGGCTGCCGGGATCGCGCAGGGCCTGGGCCAGCTGGTCGATCCCGCGCAACAGCTGGGCGCGCGCCTCGGCTGCGTCTGCATCGCCCGACAGGGCAAGCTGCGCGACATAACAGACCCGGCGGACAGGCGTGTTGGCCTGTTCGGGGCTGACCGCATCGCGCAGCCGCAGGATGTTGGCATTCGGCGTCAGGATCGACAGCCGGGACCGGCGGTCGCCGTTTTCGATCACCGCCCCGTTGACAAGCACACGTTCCCGCGGTCCGAGCTTGAGCACGAGGCCGGTCATGATGACCGTCCCGGCGACGGCGCATCGGAGGAAAGGCCGCGGATCACGGCCAGATTGATTTCGATCAGGGCATCCACGCTGGCCCGGCCGCGCAGCACGCGGCCGGAATGGGCGGCCGTGAATTCGGCAAGATAGAAGATCCGCGCCCGCAGGTCTTCGGGCAACGGGTTTCCGCTGTCGGCCACATCGGCAGCCAGGCGGGTCCAGAGCTGGCGGTTGAGGTGAACCGCCTGGGCCAGGCGCGGGAAATCCGGCGGGCTGGCATCGGCGGCAGACCGCAGGTTCGCAGTCGCCATGGCAAGCACCTGCTGTTCGTCGGATCGCCCCGTCCGCATTGGCGAATGGGCAGAGGAATAGGCCTGACGGGCCAGGTCAGTGGCGTTCACGACGGGTCCTTTCGGGACTTGAGGCATATGGGACGCAGCTTTGCCGCGCCGGTCACGTCAGAGGCGCAAGGCCGGAGCGGACCGACCGCCCCGGCCCCGTGCTTAGCGGAAGAGCGACAGGATCGACTGCGGCGCCTGATTGGCGATCGACAGCGCCTGGATGCCAAGCTGCTGCTGGACCTGAAGCGCCTGCAGGCGGGCCGAGGCTTCTTCCATGTCGGCATCGACCATCGCGCCGATCCCCGATTTCAGCGAGTCCGAAAGCGTCGCGATGAACTTGGCCTGGGTCTCGATCCGGCCTTCGACCGAACCGAAGGCCGCGGCCGCGTCGATCGCGGTCTGGATCAGCGTCTCGATGCTTGTCAGAGCCGCGGTCGCACCCCCCGCCGTCGAGACGTCGATCGCCTGCAGCGCGCCGAGACCGCCCGAACCGGTGTTCTGGAACTGGCCGGTGACGGTCAGGTCAGTGGCGGCGTTGTTGGTGAAGACGAGCTGACCCGCCGTGCCGCTGTCATAGTCGATCACCAGATCAGCGATGCCCAGCGCCTCGATCGCGTTCTTCAGTCCGACGGCCACAAGGTCATCGGGCGTGGTAGCCGCGACATCGGCCGCCGTCACCGTGTAGGATGCAGTCCGGCTGCCAAGCGCGATCGTCACCTTGTCGCCCGCCGCCCAGGTTCCGCCATGGGCGATGGTGATTTGGCCATTGCCGCCGCCACTGTCGAGGCTCATCACAAAGGTGTCGCCGGCAGCCGAGACCACCGAATTCGTCCCCGCATCGAAGACGTCCTGGGCGGTGTAGCCGCCGATGGACAGGTCCTGCGCCTGCACGGTGATCGAGGATGCAGTCACCGTGCCGCCCGCCGCCCGGTCGAGCGAGGAGAGGACGTTGACCGAAGGCACCAGACCGTCAACGAGGTTGAGCCCGTTGAACTGCGCCGCGGACACGACGCTGCTGATCTGGTTGCGCAGTTCGGCGATGTCGTCCTGGATCTTGTCCCGGTCGACGTTCGATTCCTGCGCGGCGACGATCTTGCCCTTGATATCGGTCAGAAGGTCGGTGATCGTCTCGGCCGCCTGGCGTCCGACGGCGACGGTCGCCTCGCCCAGGGACAGGCTGTCGGAAATGCCCTTGAAGCCCTTCACGTCGGCTTCCATCACCTTGGAGATCGCCCAGACGGCGGCATTGTCCTTGGCACCGGCAACCATCTTGCCGGTCGAGATCAGTGTCTGGGTCTTGGCGAGGTCGGTATTGATCGTCTTGAGGGTCTGCAGGGCGACGATGGCCCCGTTGTTGGTCAGAATGCTGGACATCTGTTTCGTCCCGATTGGAGCGGTCATTTGACCGCGCTGGTTTCACCTCGTCAGCCCCGTTCCGAGGCTGACATCCCTGCCGTTCTGACATTTGAACGGAGAGGAAGGATCCACTCCGTCGCCACCCTTGCGGATGCCCGACCAGAATTCCCGTGAAGCCCTAACGGACGATGAAGCCGGCCCCCACAAGCCGTGACAATTTGAAGGAGCCGGCGATCAGACGCGCCGCACGACGCGGTCGCCGGCCGGGCCGGCCGGATCACGCAGGCCCTCGGGACCATAGGTTCGCAGTGGCAGGCCCCTGCGCTGGTGCGAATCGCGTGCGGCGCGCAGGCCGTCCTGTGCGGCGGCCAGCAGCCTCTGCTGCCGGTCAAGCTGCGGACGCAGCCCGATGAGAGCCGCGGCACCGGCGGCTGTTGCCGCCAGGTCGGCGACAATCTCGGCCTTGCGCGTGGCCAGGTCGTGAAGCAGGTCGTGCCGCCCTTCGCGCAGGGCCTTGCGTTCCGCGGCAAGAAGGCGGCCGAGCCTTGCCGCCGCGCGTGCCTCAGCCCCGGCCATCGGCGCGCAGCAGCGACTGGAACAGCACCTCGGCCAGGCCGAGCCCGCCGGCACGGGCGATTTCGCGCGCCCGCGCATCGAGGAGGAACGAGGCAAAGGGACTTTCCCCGCCCGATTCGCTTGTGCCTCCCGCCTTTTCGGCACCTGCCGCGCGCAGCATCTCGGCGATGAAGCTCGCCTCCAGATCCTCGGCGGCGGCCCGCAGGCGGCTGTCGTTCTGTGTGGCGGCCTCCGGCATGCGGGGGAGGGCGGCGGGGTCGGTCAGCATGGTGATTCTCCGGACGCGGATATCCTGCCGACCATGGCGAGTCGCGGTAAACATCCGGTAACTCCGATCACGCAGACTGAACCGGTCGAATGATTCGCCCCGACCGGAGCTTCAAGATGCACAGCCTGTCACCCGCCCTCGCACTGCCTGGCCCGCTTCAGGGCCAGAGTCCGTCACAGCCGGCGGATGGCGGCGCTGCCACGTCAGAGCAGGGGGCGCTCTTCGAAGCCGTCTTTGACGGCTTGGTTGCGGGAGCAGCCGGCGCGATGCCCGGGCCTGGCGGCGCGCTGCAGCCGCCGACCGGCGAACCGACCTCGGGCGGCGAAACGCCGGCGGCCGATCCGGCGGTCCTGCCGGATACGGCAGCCCTTGTCCTTCCGTTTGCCGTTCCCGCCTCTGTCCTGCCGACAGGAACGGGCGCCGCGGCCCCTGCATCGGGCATGTCCGGCAATCCCGGCGCACTCCTGCCACCCGACCGGTCAGCGCCCGCAGCGGCACTGCTGCGGCTGGCCGGCCCCGTGGCCGCAGACCAGCCTGCGACCGTTGCGGCCACGGGCCTCGCCCCGCCCGCCGCCCCGTCCGATCCGGCAGTGGCGGCCGATGCCGCGGACAGTGCCCAGCCTGACGCACCGGGCCGCTCCGGGTCCGAAGCCGGGGTGCGGACATCGGTCCCGCCGCTTTCCGACAGGGCCGCCCAGGACCAGATGACAATCGGGCTCGGCCCGGTGCAGACCGATCCCGCGCTGCCCGGCAGCCTCGAGAGCAGCTCTTTCGCGGACCTGTCGGCCGGCGATGCCGCCACCGGCAACCAGCCGGCCGAGATACGGCGGAGCGGGGCAGACACGACCAACCACCCCCATCGCACCGGAGCCGAAGGCCCGCCACCGGCAGAACGGCAGATCGTTTCCGCCATCGTTTCCTCCGGGTCAGGCCGGACCGAAATCCTGCTCGAACCGCAGGACCTTGGCCGTGTGCACCTCTCGCTTGAAGGCAATGAGACGGGTCTTGTCGTGACGATCCAGGCCGAACGCAGCGACACGGCCGACCTCCTGCGCCGCAATGCCGACCTGCTGCTCCAGGAATTCCGCGAAGCCGGTTACGCCGATCTCAGCTTCACCTTCTCGGACCGGGGGGAGCAGGCCGAACAGGCCACCCGGCCGGAAGAGGAAACCCTGTCCACCGGCCCCGAGGCCGGGACGGCCGCGCCGCCCGTGCCGATCGGGCCCGGCGCGCGCGGCCATGCGCTGCTTGACCTTCGCCTGTGAGCCAACATGACCGAGATTGCATCACCGACCGCCACATCGCCCGGCCAGGCGGCACAGCCCGGCCAGAACGGCCAGAACGCCGCCGCCAAGCCCGCGAAGTCGGGGGCGATCTCTGCGGATTTCACCGTCTTCCTGCAGATGCTGACAACGCAGCTGAAATACCAGGACCCGATGAATCCGATGGATTCGTCCCAGTTCGCAACTCAGCTGGCAACCTTTGCCGGAGTCGAACAGCAAAACCGGAGCAATGAACTCCTGACCGGGATCAGCGCCCAGCTTGCCACAAGCACGATGGCCGAGGTTGCAGGCTGGATCGGCCAGGAAGTCCGCGCCGCCGCTCCGGTCCTCTTCGACGGCAAGCCGATCACGGTGTCGCCCAATCCCGCCGTGCTGGCCGATAGTGCCGCACTCGTGGTCCGCGACGAGGCGGGAAAGGAGATCATGCGCCAGACGATCCCGGTTTCCGCCGAGCCCTTCGAATGGGCCGGCGTAACGAATGACGGCGCCCCGCTGCCCAAGGGCATCTACCGCTTCGAGGTCATCAGCTATTCCGGCGGGCAGCAGATCCTTTCGGAAACCGCCGAAATCTATGCCGAAGTGGTCGAAGTCCGGTCCCGCGACGGGGTCAACATGCTGATGACGGCCGGCGGCATCGCGGTTCCGGCCGGTACGGTCAGCGCGATCAGGGTCGGCCCCTCCTGACCGCAGACGCCATGTTGACCCGCTGACCACGCGCCGCCGGGCAGGACGGGCCGATCGCCGTCGGACAGGAGCCCCCCCGCCGGGGCCGCGCCAGCCAGGTCAGCCGCCATCGGGAACGGCCGGGGCGTCAGAGACCCCCCCGGGTCGGGGCCGTCGCGGGTGAAGCGGACGGCGCCCCGATGCCATTCTCGGGAGCCCATGCGGTCCGCGCCTCCGCCGGGCGGGGATCGCCGACGCGGGGCAGAGGCACAGGCTGCCATCTGGCCAAGGCCCACGGGGCGCGTCACAGGGCACCCCCGGGCAGGGGCCGTCCTGGGTGAAGCGGACGGCGCCCCGACGCAGTTCGCGGGAGCCCATGCGGTCCGCGACTCCGCCAGGCGGGGACTACCGACGCGGCGCGGTGGCACAGACTGCACCATGGCGAGGGCTCGCGGCGGCATCACCGGACACCCTCCGGA
>JBEIDZ010000002.1:0-27960 GCA_040383215.1 Paracoccaceae bacterium
CCCACGCCCCGGCCCGCACCCAGCGGAGTGCCAGTGGCGCCCCGCGCGGGCCGATCGCCGGAGGCGCAAGCCGCAGGCGATAGGGCTCTCCGCCAGCCTGACGCCGGTAAATCCTGCGGCTCCTGACCTCCAGCCTGTCGGGTGGGTGAAACCCACGCATTCTCGCCCATACGGACCCCCCGCCATCCCGCACCAAGCGGGGTGCCGGTGGCACGTCGCGCGGGCCGACCGCCGGAGCGCGAACGCCGGCGACAGGACCCTCCGCCAGCCTGAACGCACCAAATCCTGCCGCGCCCGCCCTTCGCGGACCGGCGCGGACCCCTCCCGACCGCCTGCGCCTCAGTTGAACCGGTTGTCCCGCGGAAAGCCACGCGGCGCCATCCGCCCGGCCGAGGCGCGCGGACCCAGCCACTCGGCGAGGTCCGCCTCGGTCCGCGTCCGCCCGCCCGTCTCCTTCCAGGCGAGCCCCTCCGCATAGGTCACCGTCGTGACATCGGCAAGCCCGCCATCCTTGTACTTCTGCAGCCGCACGCCCTTGCCGCGCCCCATCTCGGGCAGATCGTCCAGCGGAAAGACCAGCATCTTGCGATTCTCCCCCACCACGGCGACATGATCCCCCGCCACCGGCCGGCAGACCGCGGCCACCGCGCCCTCGCCCAGGTTCAGCACCTGCTTGCCCGCCCGCGTCTGCGCCACCACCTCGTCCTCGGGCACCACGAACCCGTCCCCCGCCGACGAGGCGACGATCAGCTTCCGCCCCGGCCTGTGCACGAACATGGTCACGATCCGCGCCTCGTTCGGCAGGTCCACCATCAGCCGCAGCGGCTCGCCCATCCCGCGCCCGCCCGGCAGGTTTGCTGCACCCAACGTATAAAACCGCCCGTTCGAGCCGAGGATGATGATCCGGTCCGTCGTCTCGGCCGGAAACTGGAACCGCTCGCGGTCGCCGTCCTTGAACTTCAGCTCCGTCCCTTCGGCCAGATGCCCCTTCATCGCGCGGATCCAGCCCATCTCGGAACAGATCACCGTCACCGGCTCGCGCTCGATCATCGCCTCGGGCGGCACCTCCGGCATCTCCTCGGCCGCGGCGATCAGTGTCCGCCGCGCGCCCCCCGGGCTCTCCTGTCCGAAGGCCTTGCGCGTCTGGGCCAGCTGGCCCGCGATCGCCTTCCACTGCGCCCGGTCGCTCTCCAGCAGGTCCTCGAGCTCCGCCCGCTCCCGCATCAGCGCGTCGCGCTCGGCGCTCAGCTCCATCTCCTCCAGCCGCCGCAACGACCGCAGCCGCATGTTGAGGATCGCCTCCGCCTGAACCTCGCTCAGCCCGACCGCATCCTCCCCGGCGGCACGCCCCCGCGGCGAGACATAGTCCCGCTCGCCCGTGGCCCTCGGCCGCTTGACGCTCCAGTCCTCGGCCATCAGCGCGGCCTTGGGGTCGTCGTCATAGCGGATGATGTCGATCACCCGGTCAAGGTTCAGAAAGGCCGTGAGAAACCCCTCCAGCACCTCGAGCCGATGGTCGATCTTCTCCAGCCGGTGCCGCGACCGTCGCTGCAGCACATCGCGGCGATGGTTCAGAAAGGCGCGCAACACCTCCTTCAGCGAACAGACCTTCGGCGTCAGCCCGTCGATCAGCACGTTGAGGTTCATCGCGAACCGGACCTCCAGGTCCGAATTGCGAAACAGCATCCCCATCAGCATCCCGGGGTCCACCGTCCGCGCCCGCGGTTCGAGCACGATGCGCACATCCTGCGTGCTCTCGTCGCGCACATCGGCCAGAAGCGGCACCTTCTTCGTGGTCACGATCTCGGCCAGCCGCTCGATCAGCCGGCCCTTCTGCACCTGATAGGGGATCTCGGTCACCACGACCTGCCACATCCCCCGCCCCAGATCCTCGACCGCCCAGCGCGCCCGCAGCCGCAGCGACCCCCGCCCGGTGCGATAGGCCTCCGCAATGCTCTCGGCCGGCTCGACCAGCACCCCGCCGGTCGGAAAGTCCGGCCCCGGCACATGTTCCAGAAGCTCGGCATCCGTCGCCCCGGGATGGCGGATCAGATGCAGGCAGGCGGCAATCAGTTCGTCCAGGTTATGGGGGGGGATGTTCGTCGCCATCCCCACCGCAATCCCCGATGCACCATTGGCCAGAAGATTCGGAAACGCCGCCGGCATCACCACCGGTTCATCGAGCGTGCCGTCGTAATTGGGGCGGAAATCGACCGCATTCTCCTCGAGCCCCTCCATCAGCGCCTCGGCCGCCGCCGTCAGCCGCGCCTCGGTATAGCGGCTCGCCGCCGGGTTATCGCCGTCGATGTTGCCGAAGTTGCCCTGCCCGTCGACCAGCGGATAGCGGATGGTGAAATCCTGGGCGAGCCGCGCCATCGCGTCATAGATCGCGCCGTCGCCATGCGGGTGATAGTTGCCCATCACGTCGCCCGAAATCTTGGCCGACTTGCGGAACCCCCCCGTGGACGACAGCCTGAGTTCCCGCATCGCGTAAAGGATGCGCCGGTGCACCGGCTTCAGCCCGTCGCGCGCATCGGGCAGCGCGCGGTGCATGATGGTCGACAGCGCATAGGTGAGATAGCGCTCGCCGATGGCCCGGCGCAGCGGCTCGGTCACCTCGCCGGGCGACCGCTCGTCACTCTCCTCGTCGGGTGTCTCGGACATGGCCGCGGTGTAGCCGCCGCGCCATGGGGCGGCAAGTGACCTTCCCGGCCTTCGCGGCGGTCGCGCGAAAATCTTGCGGCGTGACACTCCCCTTCGTGTATAATATGGGCACAGGTGGATGCGTCCTGACGGGGAATGGTGTCGTGAACCGCTTCATCGTGCTCAGCTTTCTGGTGATGGGCTGGGGGTATTATGAACTCTCCGGCGGGGCGGATTTCGTTCCGGAACGCCGGCCTGAAACCGTCGCGACACCCGCGCCCGAATTGGCGCCCGAACTGGCCCCCGAACTGGCGCCCGACCCCGCCGCAGAGGTCATCGCCGCCGCGCCCGAACCCGCAGCCGAACCCGATCCGCTGGACGCCGTCACCATCGTCACCCGGGCCGAAACCGGCGACATCGACGCCCTGCCCGAACCTGAAAGCCTCACCGACGACGCCATCACGATCGAAGCCGATTCGGTCGCCGACGCGCTGGCCCAGGCCCTGGCCGAACCGGTGCTCAACACCGGCGAACCCGACCCCCTGCCCGCCGCCGATGAAACCGCCGCCCTGACCGGCGACGCCGAAACCGGGGCCCAGCCCGACGCCGCCCAGACCGGCGACGCCGGCGCCCTGCGCGAGGTCACCGGCGACACCGTCAACCTGCGCGAAGGGCCGGGCACGAACTTCACCGTGCTCGACCGCCTCACCCGCGGTACGGTGGTCAGCGTGCTCGACACCGGCCCCGACGGCTGGGTCTATGTCGAAGCCAACGGCCAGATCGGCTGGATGTCTGCCGACTTCATCGGCCCCGCGATCTGACCTCGCGCACCCGCGTCCCGCAGTCCGATCCCGTCGTGACCGATACCCGCCGCACGCTGCTTGTCACCGGCTGCTCCTCGGGCATCGGCCTTGATGCCGCACAGGGGATGCGGGCACGCGGCTGGCGCGTCTTCGCCTCCTGCCGCAAGCCCGAGGATTGCGCCCGCCTGCGCGCCGAAGGGTTCGAGAGCCCGCTGATCGACTATGCCGACACCGCCTCGGTCGCCGCGGGCCTGGCCGAGGTGCTTGACGCCACCGGCGGCCGGCTCGACGCGCTCTTCAACAACGGCGCCTTCGCCCTGCCCGGCGCGGTCGAGGACCTGCCCCGCGAAGGTCTCGCCGCCATCTTCGAGACGAACCTCTTCGGCTATCACGACCTGACCCGCCGGGTGATCCCGGTGATGCGCGCCCAGGGGCATGGGCGGATCGTCAACTGCTCCTCCGTGCTTGGCCTCGCCGGCATGCGCTGGCGCGGCGCCTATGTCGCGACCAAATTCGCGATGGAGGGCCTGACCGATGTCCTGCGGCTCGAAATGCGCGGGACCGGCATCCATGTCATCCTGATCGAGCCCGGCCCCATCACCTCGCTGATCCGGCACAATTCGATCCCCCATTTCGAACGCTGGATCGACTGGAAGGGGTCCGCCCGCCGCGCCGAATACGAAAGCCTCCTGCACCGCCTCTATGGCGACGCCCAGCGCGACCGCTGGGAACTCCCCGCCTCGGCCGTGACCGCGCGGCTCGCACATGCGCTTCAAAGCCCGCGCCCCCGCCCGCGCTACTGGGTGACCACGCCGACCTGGATCGTCGGCACACTCAAGCGCCTGCTGCCGACCCGCGCAGCGGACTGGATCATGGCCCGCATCTGACCTTTCCTTTCCGGCCTCGCCTGCTACATCGGGCAGACCTCCAGCGCGAAGGTCGCCATGCTGAAAGACCCCCTCTTCCTCCTCGTGCTTGTCGCGGTTCTGGCCGTCGCGGGCATCCTGCTCTTCGGCATCGGCTCCTTCAGCCGCGGGGGCGAATACAACCGCCGCAATGCCAACCGGATCATGCGCCTGCGCATCGCCGCGCAGTTCGTCGCCGTCTGCCTGATCCTGCTCTATGTCTGGCTGCGCAGCCCAGCCGGAGGCTGAAAGCATGGTCGTCCTCAACCGCATCTACACCCGCACCGGCGACGAAGGCGAAACCTCGCTCGGCAACGGCAGCCGCGTGGCCAAGCATTCGCTGCGCGTCTCCTCCTACGGCACGGTTGACGAAACCAACGCCACCCTCGGCATGGCGCGCCTCCACGCCAGGGGAGAGATGGACCGCCTTCTCGCCATGATCCAGAACGACCTCTTCGATCTCGGCGCCGATCTCTGCCGCCCCGACATGGAACGTGACGCCGAAGCCCCCTATCCCGTCCTGCGCATGGCCGAGGCACAGGTCCTCCGCCTCGAATCCGAAATCGACGCGATGAACGCCCGCCTCGATCCGCTGCGCAGCTTCATCCTGCCCGGCGGCTCGGCGCTCTCGGCGCATCTGCATCTCTGCCGCACCGTCTCGCGCCGGGCCGAACGGCTGGTCGTGGAACTCGCCACCGTGGAATCGATCAACCCCGCGGCAGTGAAATATCTCAACCGCCTCTCGGACTGGTTCTTCGTCGCTGCCCGCATCGCCAACGACGACGGCCGCGCCGACGTGCTCTGGGTCCCCGGTGCCAACCGCCGGTCAGGGCCGGACCCGGTCCCCGCGGCCGGCTAGGCCACGTTCGGTCCGGCATCCCGTCGGACCGGACCGGTCAGCCTGTGCCCGTCCTGCCGCGTTTACCCGATTGTTATGGCTTCTGCGCCCTGATCGGTGCACCCTTGGTCACCGATTCGCAGTTTCCCGTTGATTCCGGACACCGAAGGGTGGGACACTCACTTCCAAACAAATAGAACAGGAACCGAGCAGCCAAGGTTCGCAGATATGGCAAGGATCGCCCTGGTCGATGACGACCGCAACATTCTCACATCGGTTTCGATGACGCTCGAAGCCGAAGGCTTCGAGGTCGAAACCTACAACGACGGCCAGACGGCGCTTGACGCCTTCAGCAAACGCATGCCCGACATGGCCGTTCTGGACATCAAGATGCCCCGGATGGACGGGATGGACCTGCTCCAGCGCCTGCGTCAGAAGACGACGATCCCCGTCATCTTCATGACCTCCAAGGATGACGAAATCGACGAGGTGCTCGGCCTGCGGATGGGTGCCGACGACTATGTCAAGAAACCCTTCTCCCAGCGCCTTCTGGTGGAACGTATCCGCGCCCTCCTGCGCCGGCAGGAAGTGATCGCCGGCGACACCGCAGAACCCCGTGAAGAATCGAGGGTCCTCGTCCGCGGCAGCCTGACGATGGACCCGCTCCGCCATGCCGTGTCCTGGAAGGGCAGGGACGTTTCGCTCACCCTGACCGAATTCCTGCTGCTTCAGGCACTTGCCCAGCGTCCGGGTTTCGTGAAATCCCGCGATCAGCTGATGGATGTCGCCTATGACGAACAGGTCTATGTCGATGACCGCACGATCGACAGCCACATCAAGCGCTTGCGCAAGAAGATGCGCCAGGTCGACGATGAATTCTCGGCGATCGAAACGCTCTACGGCATCGGTTACCGCTACAATGAAGACTAGGGCATGTGTGCGCTCCGGCTGACCGATCTTCGCCGTCCGACCGCCGTCAGCAAGGACACGCGCGCCCTGTCCGGCCCCGCGGGCAGCCAGCCCATATCCTCCGATGTCATCATCGGCGACGACTGGACCCCATCGGGCGATGCCGCGCCGCGCTCCGGACGGCGGGGCGGCATCACCTCGCTCAAGCGCTCCCCGCTCGCCCGGAAGATCATCACCTTCAACCTGCTCGCGCTGATCGTGCTCGTCGCGGGCATGCTCTATCTGACGCCCACGCGCGTCAATCTGGCCTACCAGCGGGCAAGCAGCCTCTGCGCGGAAGCCGAACTCATGGCCGACGCGATCGAAGCCCGCCTCGTGGCCGGCGACACGGGCGCCATCGGGTCCGGTGCCGCCAGCCTTCTCGACAGCCTGACCCTGCGCGGCGGCATCACCGTCGCCCTCTATGATCCCGCGGGCCAGCAGCTTGCCTCACGGCTGGTGACCGGCACGCCGTCTGTCCCGGGGATGGACAGCCTCGACAACGACGGCAGCTTTATCACCGGCACCCTCACGCGGATCTGGGACTCGGTCA
Source organism: Paracoccaceae bacterium (assembly GCA_040383215.1). Taxonomy (GTDB): domain Bacteria; phylum Pseudomonadota; class Alphaproteobacteria; order Rhodobacterales; family Rhodobacteraceae; genus JBEIDZ01. The sequence goes on from JBEIDZ010000002.1 coordinate 6,691, forward strand.
CGGGCATCTTCGGCCTCTCCGGCACAGACCCCGGCACCGCCGGCAGCCCTGCGTCCGCAGGGCCCGACCTGGTCACAAGGGCGCTGGCCGAAGGCACGCTGATCGTCGAAACCGGCACTGCCGGATCGGGGGAATTCCTCGTGCTGTCCCCCATCCTCAGCCAGGGACAGGCCGTTGCCGCCGTTGCCGTGCAATCCACCCGCGAAGAGCTCGACATTCTCGTCAACCGCGAACGCGAACGTGTCCTGCGGATGTTCATCATCGGCGCCCTCGTGTCGGTGGCGCTCAGCCTCATGCTCGCCTCGACGATCGCCAATCCGCTGGCCGATCTTGCCGCAGCAGCCGAACGCGGGCGCGACCGCGACAGCCGCAAACACGGGTCCGGCCGGCTTCCGATCCCGGACCTGACGGCGCGGCCCGATGAAATCGGCCGTCTCTCCGGTGCCCTGCGCAACATGGTCTCCGCGCTCTACGACCGGATCGACACCAACAAGCAGTTCGCCGCCGATGTCGCCCACGAAATCAAGAACCCGCTCGCGTCGCTGCGCTCGGCCGTGGGCACGCTGCGCATGACAAAGCGCGATGACCAGCGCCGCCGCCTGCTCGACATCATCGACCATGACGTCCGCCGTCTCGACCGCCTGGTGACCGACATCGCCAGCGCGTCCCGCCTCGACAGCGAACTCGTCAAGGAAGAAGAAAAGCCCTTCGATCTTCTCCACATGATCGCCAACATCAACGAATTCCTCGGCAAGGAGGCCGCCGAAAAGGGGATCGAATTCATTTCCGACCTCCCGCCCGGCCCCCTTGTCATCCGCGGGCTGGAAATGCGGCTTGCCCAGGTCATGGTCAATCTGATCACCAACGCGATTTCCTTCTGCGACGAAGGCGACGCGATCCGCATCTGGGTCCGCCAGCGCGAAAGACGGGTCCTGATCGTGGTCGAAGACACAGGCCCCGGCATCCCCGAAGCCGCGCTCACCCGGATTTTCGACCGTTTCTATTCGGAACGCCCGCCTGAACACTTCGGCAACAACTCGGGCCTCGGCCTGTCGATCTCCAAACAGATCATCGAGGCGCACAGCGGCGTCATCTGGGCCGAAAACATCCGCCCGACCGATGCCGACCCGACATCGCTCCCGCTCGGCGCACGCTTTGTCGTGGGCCTCCCCCTCTGACGCCGGCCAGCCCGACAGCCTTGCCGGAAACGGGTCGCCGCTTCCGCTGACCATCCATGCGACCACGGTTGCCCTGGGCGACCGCGGCCTGCTGATCCTCGGCCCCTCCGGTTCGGGCAAATCCGGCCTCGCGCTGCAACTCATGGCCTTCGGGGCAAGCCTTGTCGCCGACGACCGCACCATCCTGCGCCTGTCCGGCGACAGCCTCCTCGCAACCTGCCCGCCCGCCACCCGCGGCCTGATCGAAGCGCGCGGCCTGGGGCTCCTGTCCGTCCCGTCACGCGACTGCGTGGCCCTCTCGGCCGCGGTCGATCTTGGCCAGACCGAAACGCAACGACTCCCCCCACCGGCCGAAATCATGCTCCTCGGCCGGCCGCTGCCCCTTCTGCGCGGAACCGCAAACAGCCATTTCCCCGCCGCGGTCTTTCACTATATGACGGCGCGACCGGCCGAGCGATGACACCGACACCCGATCAGACCAGCGACCCCAATCAAGCCGGCCAGCGCATCGTCCTGGTCACCGGCCCCTCGGGGGCGGGACGGACCACGGTGGTCCATGCGCTCGAAGACCTCGGCTGGGAAACCATCGACAATCTCCCCCTCTCGCTCCTGCCCCGCCTGATCGAAGGCCCCCCGCCGTCCCGCCCTCTCTCGCTCGGCATCGACGTCCGCAACCGCGACTTCAGCACCGACGCCCTGATCGAGGTGATCGACCGGCTCGCCGCCCGCCGCGACATCGCCGAACAGGTGCTCTACATCGACGCCACCGAAGACGAACTCGTCCGCCGCTATTCGGAAACCCGCCGCCGCCATCCGCTTGCCCCGGCAGACAGCCCGCTCACCGGCATCCGGCGCGAACGCGAACTCCTTCTTCCCATCCGCGCCCGCGCCGATATCCTGATCGATTCGACCGGCCTCACCCCCCACGACCTGCGCGCCGAAGTCGAAGGGCTCTTTGCCCCCGGCAAGGGCCGGATGCTCGCGATCACGCTGCAATCCTTCTCCTACAAGCGCGGGCTGCCGCGCGGGCTCGACATGGTCTTCGACTGCCGCTTCCTGCGCAATCCGCACTGGGACCCCGCGCTGCGCGGCCGCAACGGCCGCGACCCTGCCGTCGCCATGCATGTCGCCGCCGATCCGCTGCATGACGAATTCCTCGCCCGCGTGACAGACATGACCTGTTTCCTGCTCCCCGCCTTCCGGGCCGAAGGCAAGTCACACCTTGCCATCGGCTTCGGCTGCACGGGCGGGCAACACCGCTCGGTCACGATGACCGAACGTGTGGCAAAGACGCTTGCAGACAAAGGGTGGCATGTGTCTATACGCCACAGGGAACTGGAACGCCACGGCGGATCGGATCCAGACCCCAACCAGGGACGTGACGCGTGATCGGCATCGTGATCGTCGCCCATGGCGGACTTGCGCGCGAATATCTCGCCGCGCTCGAACACGTGGTCGGACCGCAGACCGGCGTGCGCACCGTCGCCATCACCCCCGACGACGACCGCGCCTCCAAGCAGGCCGAAATCTGCGCCGCCGCCGACAGCGTCGATACCGGCGACGGCGTCGTCATCGTCACAGACATGTTCGGCGGCAGTCCTTCCAACCTGTCCCTGCGCGCCTGCGGCCCGGCCGACCGGCGCATCATGTATGGCGCCAACCTGCCGATGCTGATCAAACTCGCGAAATGCCGGACAAGACCGGTAGAGGTTGCCGTGGAACTCGCGCTCGAATCGGGCCGCAAATACATCGACGCCCAAACCGTCGGCCAGGACGCCGGCCTCAACCGCGCCTCCTGACCCATGCCGCTGCGCCGCCTTCAGATCGTCAACGAAAAGGGCCTGCACGCCCGCGCCTCGGCCCGTCTGGTCGAAACGGTCGAACGCTTCGATGCCAGCGCCACCATCCGCAAGGACGGCATGGACGCCTCGGGCGACAGCATCATGGGGCTCCTGATGCTCGCCGCATCCCGCGGCACCTTCATCGAGGTCGAAACGAAGGGACCCCAGGCCGAAGACCTGGCCCAGGCCATCGCCGATCTCGTCGCCCACAGGTTCGGCGAGGACAGCTGACCCCCGCCGGACAGGTCAGCGCGTCGGCACCGGCTGATCGCCGCGGTAATCGTAAAACCCCCGCTGCGTCTTGCGCCCCAGCCACCCGGCCTCGACATATTTCGTCAGAAGCGGGCAGGGCCGGTACTTCGTATCCGCCAGCCCGTCATGCAGCACGTTCATGATGGCAAGACAGGTGTCCAGCCCGATGAAATCGGCCAGCTCCAGCGGCCCCATCGGGTGGTTGGCGCCCAGCTTCATCGACGTGTCGATCGACTTCACCGACCCCACGCCCTCATACAGCGTATAGATCGCCTCGTTGATCATCGGCATCAGGATGCGGTTGACGATGAAGGCCGGAAAATCCTCCGAGGTCGAGGCCGTCTTGCCCAGCCGCTCCACCACGCCAAGGCAGGTCCTGAACGTCTCGGCATCGGTCGCGATCCCGCGGATCAGCTCGACCAGCTGCATCACCGGCACGGGGTTCATGAAATGGAACCCCATGAACTTTTCCGGCCGGTCCGTCCGCGCCGCCAGCCGCGTGATGGAAATCGACGAGGTATTCGACGTCAGGATGGTCTCGGGCTTCAGATGCGGGATCAGCCCGGCAAAGATCGCGTGCTTGACCTCCTCCTTCTCGGTCGCGGCCTCGATGATCAGGTCCGCCGTCCCGAGGTCGGCCAGCACCACCGTCGCCCTGATCCGTTCCAGCGCGGCCGTCTTCTGGACCGGGGTGACCGTCCCGCGGTTCACCTGACGTTCAAGGTTCTTCCCGATCGTGCCAAGCGCGCGGTCCAGGGCCTCTGCACTGACATCGGTGATCACCACATCATAGCCGGCAAGCGCCAGGACATGGGCAATGCCATTCCCCATCTGCCCTGCCCCGACGACACCGATCCTTTCGACCGCCATGTCCTGTTCCCCCCAGATTGCTGCCCTGCAGCATAAGAGCCCTGCAAGCCGGGCTCAAGGCAGGTGAACCCTATCAAAGACGCTGCGAATTCGCGCATTAGCCCGATGGCAACGCTTTGGCGCGAATCTCCTCCCCGGGTTCCGGGTTGGGTTGGTGATGATGAAGATCGAAACGCTGGGTGACGAGGCATCCCTCTATACGCCGTGCCGCTACGGCAATGCACGGCTCCTGTTCAGGGGCCCCCGGCGCCCTCTCGACGGCCGATACATCGCCTTCGTCGGCGGGACCGAAACCTACGGCCGCTTCATCTCCACCCCGTTTCCGTCCCTCGTCGAAGAACGTCTGGGCGTCACCTGCGTGAATTTCGGCTGCATCAACGCCTCGGTGGATGCCTTCCTGAACGAACCCGTGATCCTGAACGCCTGCCGCCAGTCCGAACTCACGGTGGTCGAAATCACCGGGGCCCAGAACCTCTCGAACCGCTTCTTCACGGTGCATCCGCGCCGCAACGACCGTTTCCTGCGCGCCTCGACGATCATGCGCGCGCTTTACCCCGACATCGACTTCACCGAATTCTGCTTCACCCGGCACATGCTGACCAGCCTCTGCGAAACCGATCCGGAACGGTTCGCCATCCTGCGCGAAGAACTGCAGATCGCCTGGTCGGCCCGCATGCGCCAGTTTCTTGCCGAAATCGGCCCGCGGACGATTCTGCTCTGGTTTGCCGACCACCTGCCGTCGGACACGCCGGCCGACCTCCACTCGGACCGCGCCACGTCGGACCCGCTTTTCGTCACGCGCAAGATGATCGACGGCCTGCGCCCGCTCGTCCGCGGGGTGGTCATGGTTCAGCCGACGGCCCGGGCACTCGCCCGGCGGGGCGAAGGTCTGATCCTCCCGCCCCACCTCAGCGCGGCCGCAGCCACCATGCTCGGCGCGGCCGCCCATGATGAAGCGGCCACCGCCCTCACCGGGGCCCTGCAGTCGTCCATCGCCGCCTGAAAGGCCAGCGCCCGTGATCCTCCCAGCGGCACCTCTCCCGGTGCCGCTGGGGGGCGCATCCGGTCAAAGCTTTTCGGTCAGTTCCGGCACGATGGCGAACAGATCGCCTACAAGCCCGACATCGGCCACCTGAAAGATCGGCGCTTCCTCGTCCTTGTTGATGGCGACGATGATCTTGGAATCCTTCATCCCCGCCAGATGCTGGATCGCGCCGGAAATCCCCACCGCGACGTAAAGGTCAGGCGCGACCACCTTGCCCGTCTGCACCACCTGCCAGTCGTTCGGCGCATAGCCCGAATCGACCGCCGCGCGCGAGGCGCCCACCGCCGCGCCCAGCTTGTCGGCCAGCTTCTCGATGATGGCAAAGTCCTCCTTCGACCCTACCCCGCGCCCGCCCGACACCACGATCCCCGCGCTGGTCAGTTCCGGCCGGTCATTCGCGGCCACCCGGTCCTCGACCCAGGCCGACAGGCCCGGATCGGCCACGCCGGGGACCTTCTCCACCGCCGCCGCCCCGCCCGCCGGCGCGGCGTCATAACCCGCCGTGCGGATCGTCAGCACCTTGACCCGGTCCGCCGACCGCACCGTCTGGATCGCGTTGCCCGCATAGATCGGCCGCTCGAAGGTGTCGGCGTCGATCACCGCCGTCACGTCCGACACGATCATCACATCCAGCAGCGCCGCCACCCGCGGCAGGATGTTCTTGGCATCCGACGTCGCCGCCGCCGCGACATGGCTAAAGCCCGGCGCCAGCGACACGACCAGCGCCGCCGTCGCCTCGGCCATCCCGTGGCAATAGGAATGATCCCCCGCGAAAAGCACCTTCGCAACGCCCGACAGCCCCGCTGCCGTCGCGGCCGCCGTCTCGCCGCCCTGCCCGGCGACCAGCACCGTCACCGGGCCCAGGGGCGCCACCGCCGTCAGCGCCTTGGCCACCGCATCCGTCGCAAGCTGCCCGCCCGCGACCTCGGCCAGAAGAAGAACCGCCATCAGACCGCCCCCATGTCCTTGAGTTTCGCCACCAGCTCGTCGACCGTCCTGACCTTCACGCCCGCCTTGCGCGTCGCGGGCTCGGTCGTCCTGACGACCGCCAGCCGCGGTGCCACGTCAACGCCGTAATCCCCCGGCGTCTTCTCGTCGAGCGGCTTCTTCTTCGCTTTCATGATGTTGGGCAGCGACGCATAGCGCGGCTCGTTCATCCGCAGATCGACCGTCACCACCGCCGGCAGCGTGACCCGGATCGCCTGCAACCCGCCATCCACCTCGCGCGTGACCGTCGCCGACCCTCGCCCACCTCAAGCTCTGATGCGAAGGTCGCCTGCGCCCAGCCCAGAAGTGCCGCCAGCATCTGCCCCGTCGCATTCATGTCGTTGTCGATCGCCTGCTTGCCGCACAGCACCAGGCCCGGCCCCTCGGCCTCGACCACGGCCTTCAGGATCTTGGCCACCGCCAGCGGCTCGATATCCTGATGCACATCCTCGGTCGCCACAACCAGGATCGCCCGGTCCGCCCCCATGGCCAGCGCCGTGCGCAGCGTCTCCTGCGCCTGCCGCACCCCGACCGATACGGCAATCACCTCCTCGGCCTTGCCCGCCTCCTTCAGCCGGATCGCCTCCTCGACGGCGATCTCGTCAAAGGGGTTCATCGACATCTTCACATTGGCAAGATCGACACCTGACCCATCCGCCTTCACGCGGACCTTCACGTTATAGTCGATCACGCGCTTGACCGGCACGAGAACCTTCATCGGCACATCTCCAGACAGGGCTCGGGAACGGCCCCCTGTTACAGAAAGCCCAAGCTGGGCAACAGTGCAAAACCGACCCCGCGCCATCCGCGGACGCCACGTTTTGTCGCATCCTGCCCTTAGGCGACCCGCAGCACGATCTTGCCCACATGCGCGCCCGCCTCCATCCGCGCATGCGCGGCGGCCGCCTCCTCCAGCGCGAATTCGCTGTCCAACACTGGACCCAGCATCCCGGCCTCCAGCATGGGCCAGACCTCCGCCCGCAGGCTCTCGGCGATCCGCGCCTTGGCAAGGTCGGACTGCGGCCTGAGCGTCGACCCCGTGAGCGTCAGCCGCCGCATCATGAGCTGGCTCAGGTTCACCTCCACCTTCGCCCCTTGCAGGAATGCGATCTGCACAAGACGCCCCTCGTCCGCCAGCGCCGCGAGGTTGCGCTGCACGTAAGACCCTCCCACCATGTCCAGGATGACATCCGCCCCGCCTGCGGCCTTCATCACCGCGACGAAATCCTCTTCCCGGTAATTGATCGCCCGCTCCGCCCCAAGGCGCGCGCAGGCCGCGCATTTCGCCCCGTCCCCCGCCGTGGCAAAGACCCGCGCACCAAAGACCCTCGCCAGCTGGATCGCGGTGGTCCCGATCCCGGATGACCCGCCATGCACCAGAAACCGCTCTCCCCCGCGCAGGCCCGCGCGCTGAAACACGTTTGACCAGACGGTAAAGAAGGTCTCGGGCAGGCAGGCCGCCTCGCGCAATCCCATCCCCCGCGGCACCGGCAGGCAATGCGCCGCCGCCGTCACCGCATAATCCGCGTAAGCCCCCCCCGGGAACAGCGCCGTGACCTCGTCGCCCTCGGCCAGCCCCGTCACCCCCGGCCCGACCGCCGCGATCACGCCCGCCCCTTCCAGCCCCGGCAGGTCCGATGCCGTGGGCGGCGGCGCATAAAGCCCCGCCCGCTGCAGCACGTCCGGCCGGTTCACCCCGGCCCAGGCCAGCCTGACCAGCACCTGCCCATGCCCCGCCACAGGCACCGGCCGCTCACCCGGCACCAGCACCTCGGGCCCGCCCGGCCGGCTGATCTTGACGACCCGCATGCTAGCTCCGCGACCCCCCGGCGGGCGGCGGGCCAAAGGCGCCCGCCCACCCCTCGGTCCAGCTTCCCGGCAGGTCGGCAGGCGGCATCCGCGGCGGCGCCTTGACCTTGCCCAGAAGCCGGTCGATCGGCCCCAGCACCCGCCGCAGGACGGCATTCTCCCGCGCCATCGCCTTGGCCTTCTCGATCCGCATCACGTCGTCGATCCGCCGCGCGATGAAATCGTCGGTCGCCTGCGCGTTCAGACTGTCATCGCCCAGCCAGTAGAGCACCACCGCCGCCCAGACCGCCGACAGCGTCGCCCGCTTGGTGTACCAGTTCACATCCTGCGACGTGTCGCCCAGCGCCCGCCAGATCGCATCCGCCGTCCCCCAGGTCAGCCGCGCCCCCTCTGCCGCCATATGCGGCAGCGCGAAAAGCGCGACCCCCCTCCGCACCGCTTCCCTGTCGGCGATGGCATCGATCCGCGCCCGGATCGCAAAGGCCACCTTGTCACGGTAGCGCAGCCCCGTCAGGTCCGCCGCCTGCACCGCCGCCAGCATCGCCGCATCGCCCGCGGCATGAAACGCCACCGCCAGATCGACCGCGCCCCGCGGACACAGCGTGCGCGCATGCGCCGGGTTCATCCCCGTCTCGGCGACCGCCGCCGCAAAGGCCTTCTCCGACCAGCCGTCAAAGGCGACATGCGGCAGGATCGCCGCGATCAGGCGCAGTGTCGCGGGGTCCGTCGGGGCCGTGGTCATCTGCCTCTCTCCTCTCGCAGGTCCACTGGACAAGCTAGGGGGCTTTTGCTATCGGGCCACATCCTGCGCAAGCGCAACTCAAACCGGAAAGGTGGTGAAAACCACAATGCAGGTCAGTGTCCGCGACAACAACGTCGACCAGGCGCTCCGCGCGCTGAAAAAGAAGCTGCAGCGCGAAGGCGTCTTCCGCGAGATGAAGCTCAAGCAGCATTTCGAGAAGCCCTCCGAAAAGAAGGCCCGCGAAAAGGCTGAGGCGATCCGCCGCCAGCGCAAGCTCGCGCGCAAGAAGCTTCAGCGCGAAGGCATGCTCTAGGCACAGCCGACGTCAGCGACACGCACGTCACGATGACCCCCGGGCCCCGCGTCCCGGGGGTTTGTCGTGACAGATCCCGGATCGGTCATCCCCGCCCCGCCCCTGCCGGGCCAGATCGACCAGGATCGTCCGTTACGTCCCCGCCCCCTTGGGCCCCTTACCGCCCGCAAGGCGGCAAAACCCCTGCCTCATTCTTTGTCCCCAAATATCCCGGGGGGTGAATGGGCCGTCAGGCCCAGAGGGGGGCAGCGCCCCCCTGTCCCCCGCATCGACAAAATACCGACGCGATACTGAAACCCCGTTCCCCTCAGCATCAACGCATCAACCCCGGACCATGCCCCCCAGGCCCGGACTCTTCACATCCCCCGACTGGCTCGCCCCCCAATCCCCGGCGTCGGCACCAACCGCCAATTCTATTCCGCTAACGCCCCAGTGAACCGGCTCGACCCCGGGGGGAAATTCTGGGACTGTCTCAAATCGCAAAGTGAGACAGATCGAGATAATACCCAAGCTGCACAAAATAATTTCGATGCTCCTGATGACTATGCAAATGCAAACCCCGTTACGAATGACTCTGCCGCAGACACAAACAGGCAGCATTGCGTTAACGATCTGACCGGAAAGGGTTACGACCTGCCCGCCAGAATTGGTGCGACACGTGGGAAACGATTTCGTCACCATCTTCTGGGTATCGCCATCGAAGGCACGGTCGCCGGAGGCGTAGGTGCTGGAGTCAAATTATCGGCGGCTTTAATCAGCAGGGACGGTGTACTTGGCTTGCGACAGTCTGCAGCTTTGGTAACTCAACAACCTGTTGTTGTGCAATCTAAAACTGGCGGTGCTACGATTACGACTACGATCCATGGATCACAGCGACATGCCGGCACTACCACAACACGGCGCTACGTCCTCTCGCAACAAGGAGTGATCAATGTCATGTCTCAAGGGCGAGTCATGCCTCAAGCCGATCGGGCAACGGTCCACTATTTACAGACTAACGGGCGGTATGATATTGTCGTATACGGAAGAAATGGGATGATTACAACCTTTGAAGGCATGCTGCAACGACGCCTTGATGGACTTGCGAGACGATATGGATGGCAATAGACAGGTATTATGTTGTCTGTCGGGGGAATGGGTGAATGAGGATGACGCAGCAAGGGTTGTTTTGGTCTTCCCCGGCACAGATGGCATCGATGAAACCCAAGTGCTTTTTGCGAAGAAGAGTGAGCTTGTGCGTGTAATAGTTCCAAGCATTCCACTTCATCCTGAATTGCATAGCTAATTTCAATACGGGCATCTGAGAGGATGACAGTGACTTATTCTCATCAGATTTTATGACGAAACAATATACGAATTATACCCCTGGAATGCTAGGTCATCTCGTTCGCCTAACGCAATTTCTAAGACGAAACGTACGCTAACAGTTCTCCTCTTCAGTATCTGAAGACGGTCAGATCGGGCGCGATCATGTGCAATGTCTCAGGGCACATCAAGACTGAACGTGCTGCGCTTTATCGAAAAAGCGATATTTCTTCTTCGTCGAGCTACGGCCCAAAATTCATCCGTCTGCAACCAGCATTCCGCCTTTTCATAAACTCGCAAGTAATGTTGACTGCTGTTGATCAAGAGCCTGCCGCTATCTCGCCTTCCTTGCAATCAACTGCAATTTCCAGCCAGTCTGGAATATATACATTTAAATCGATGAAATCATCTACATATGATAATCCTAACGCCTGCAAACGGCTAATGAACGTATTCAGGCTGTCTTCGCCAAACATCGGCCCAAACAATATCAGCGTTGAATTCTGCCCCATGACCTCGTTATTCTCCAGTGCAGCCATGAGACTAGGCAAATCTATCGATTTTTCCTTCAGGGCCGCAAGGCGGATTATAAGTTCAAAACTACCAGTGGCCCGAACATAAGTCATTTAATTTCCCGGAACTCTTATGCCTTCAGGCACGTGTATTTGAACGTTATCTATCAGTCTGCTCCTGGTTGGCTGCATAATAAAAAAAACCATCCATCACGTCGTACTTGGTTTAAAGCCTGAGATGGAATTGCGAAATTGACTCTCATTGAACCTGTTCCACCGGGTTTGGCTGCTCCCAACGCAGTAAGGTAGATACTATCGCCATGGACTAAAGTAAGTCCAGTAAGTTTCTGCGCAGCCCATGCAGCGGCCTCTGCAGGAAAAACCCGACGAGAAACGGTCTGGATGAACACTCCACACAATGGCGCACTTGCACATTTTCTCCACTCCCGGCTCCCGCCCCGCCCGCGCTCATCGCGACGCCCCGACTCCCGACGCGACACCGTCGCCCTCTCCCCGGCCTTCCTGCACCACTCCCCGCAACGCCAACCGTCCGGGGCCTTCATCCCCGGCCTCGCGGGAAAAACAGCGCATCGATACCGACGTGATACCGACACCTCACTCGGTCGACAGCAGGATCACCTCCACCCGCCGGTTCGCCTCGCGCCCCTCGGGCGTCAGGTTCGCGGCAACCGGTGCCAGATACCCCATCCCCTCGGCCGCCATCTGCCCGCGCGCCACCCCATAGACCTCGGCCAGCCGTTCCAGAACCGATCCCGCCCGGCGCTTGGACAGCGCGATATTCGCCTCGAGCGCCCCTTCCGCATCGGTATGCCCGACCAGCGCCACCCGCCGGTCCGGATGCGCGGCAAGATAATCCGCAAGCGCCGCCAGCGACCCGAATTCCCCCGGCGCAAGCTCCGCCGACCCGGTCGCAAAGCTCAGGTCCGACAGCACCACCCGCCCCGCCGTCTCGAGCGTCGCGCCAAACTCCGCCGCACCCGGAAAATCCGGCGAAACCGCCCGGGCCGCCTCAGGCGCCACCCCGGCCACCGCCGGCGCCGCGGCCGCCACCTGCGCACCCCCCGCCCCCGCCGGGCCGACCCGCGTCACCTGGACAAAGCCCGCCGCCGCCGACCGGCTGACCATCAGCGTCACCGCCTCCTCGCCCCGGATTGCCGACACCCATCTGAAATCGCCCAGGTTGACGAACATCTCGGGCGGCGGCAGCACGTCCACCGCGCGGCGGAAGTCGAACCCGCCACAATCCGCCGTGGCGCAGTCCAGCACGATGTCCCAGCCATCCGCGACAAGCTGCCCGCGCAGCGGCGCGAGGATCTGCAGCGTGGTCAGAAACTCCGCCTCGATCCGCCAGGCCTGCCGGGTCACCTGCCCCTCGCGCGGCTCGGCGGGCAGCCAGCCCTCGACCGTGGCCCCGGTCGGCACCTCCAGATCGCCGACCTCGGTCACCACCTCGCGCATCAGCACCGCATTGCCCGGCAGCCGCAGGTCCAGCGCGCCCGCGGCACCGGCGCCCATCACCGCGCCGCACAGGACCAGGGCGCCCGCCGCCCTCATCCCGCCCGCACCCGGTAATGATACCGCGCCGCCACCACCATCCCGAGGCTCTCGTACAGCGCCCTCGCCCCGGCATTGGCCTCGGTCACGACCAGCCCCAGCCACTCCGCGCCCTGCCCGCGCGCCCAGCCCGCCGCCGCCCGCATCATCCGCCCGCCCACCCCCCGGCGGCGCAACCCGGGCCGCACCGCCAGCGCATGAACCATGCCAAACTCCTGATCCAGCGCAACAAAGACCGTCCCCGCCGGCCGATCCTCATGCCGCCCCAGGATCGACACCTTCGGCACTCCCGCCCGCTCCATCACGGCCCGCCGCGCCGTGCCGATCCCGCCTTCGGCCCAGATCTCCTCCTGCACGGCCAGCGGCGGCCAGATCGCAAAGCTCGCCCCCGGCAGCGCCGTCCCCGCCAGCGCCCCGACCGGCGCGACATAGACCAGCGTCGGGTCGACCCGCGCATAGCCGCGCGCGTCAAGCAGCGCATCCAGCCGCTCCTCGCCCGGGCGCAGCATGAAAAAGGAGGGCCGTCCGCGCCGCGCCATCTCGGCCTCGGCCGCCGCGATATCGGCCTCGCCCCAGCCCTCGGCCGCCGTCGCCGCATTGACCCGCGACCCCGCGCCCGGCGCTTCGCGCAGGGTCACAGGCCCGGCCCGCCAACTCTGTGCCGTGGGCCCGGTGGCCGCCACAGCGGCAAACACCGCCTCCGGACGCGGCAGCACGATCACGGCGGAAACAGCGCGGCCAGCCGCAGCATCGCCGCCTCGACCCGCACGCCATCGGTCCCCCGGATGACGACATTCGCGCCCATCACGCCATCCCGGTTGAACGGATAGGACCCCATCGACAGGTCCGGATATTCCGCCGCCAGTGCGCCCAGCGGCCCCGCAATCTCGCCCTCGGGCCGCAGGATGCGCAATGTCTGCGACAAGAGCGGCTCCCCCCCCGTCAGCGTCGGCAACAGCCCCGCGACCATCGCCTGGAACACGTTCGGCACGCCCGCCATCACATGCACGTTCCCGATCGAAAATCCCGGCGCCACGCTGATCGGGTTCTCGATCAGCCGCGCCCCCTCGGGGATGCGCGCCATCCGCATCCGCGCCGCGTTGAAGTCGAGCCCCGATCGCGCGTAATGCGCGGCGAGCAGCGCCCGCGCATCCTCGCGCACCCCGATGCTCACGCCCAGCGCCTCGGCGATGCAGTCCGCCGTGATGTCGTCATGCGTGGGCCCGATCCCGCCCGAGGTAAAGACATGGTCCCAGGCCCCGCGCAGCGCATTGACCGCCGCGATGATCGCCTCGCGCGCGTCGGCGACGACACGCACCTCACGCAGGTCGATCCCCACCCGCGCAAGCTCGCCCGCCAGGAAATGCATGTTCGAATCCCGCGTCCGGCCGGACAGGATCTCGTCCCCGATGATCAGGATCGCGGCGGTCGGGTTGGGCATCGTCGGTCTCCTTGCTCTTCTGCGCCAAGGTATAGAACCCCGCCCGCGCCAAGGCCATGGGCCCGGCGACTGGATTCCACCCGGGCTTTGGCCTATGTGACGGCGCAACCGAAAGGATATGCCGTTGGACGAACGCAGGGGCCGCCTGACCCGCGACGGGATCAGGATCTACGAGACCGCGGATTTTGCCGGCATGCGCCGCGCAGGCCAGGTCGCCGCACGCATCCTTGACGACATCGCCCCTCATGTCTTTCCCGGCCAGCCCACGGAAGAGATCGACCGCATCATCACCGACATGGTCGCAGCCCACGGCGCGACCTCGGCCACCATCGGCTACAAGGGCTACCGGCACGGCTCCTGCATCAGCATCAACCACGTCGTCTGCCACGGCATCCCCAGCGACAAAAGGCTCAAGGACGGCGACATCCTCAACATCGACGTCACCGTGATCCTTGACGGCTGGTATGGCGATACCTCGCGCATGGACGTGGCCGGCACGCTCGGCCGCAAGGCCGAACGCCTGATGCAGGTCACCCACGACGCGCTGATGCTGGGGATCGAGGCCGCACGCCCCGGCGCGACCTTCGGCGACATCGGTGCCGCGATCCAGACCCATGTCGAAACCAACCGCATGTCCGTGGTCCGCGACTTCTGCGGCCACGGTCTCGGCCGCGTCTTTCACGCGCCCCCGAACGTGCTGCATTACGGTCGCCCCGGCACCGGCCCGCTCCTTGAAGAGGGGATGTTCTTCACCATCGAACCCATGGTGAACCTCGGCCGCCCCGAAACCAAGGTCCTGGCCGACGACTGGACCGCCGTCACCCGCGACAAGTCGCTCTCGGCCCAGTTCGAACATTCGGTCGGCATCACCGCCACGGGCTGCGAGATCTTCACCCTCTCTCCCACGGGCAGGTTCCACCCGACCTGGGGCTGAGGCCTTGACCCTCGCCCGCCGGGTCGTGCTCGTCCTTGCCCTCGCGCTCGCCGCGCTCTCGGCCCTCATGCTCGAACGCGGCCGCGGCGGCGTGCTGGCCACGCCCCTCGCCGTCGGCACCACCCCCGCCACCGTCTGGCGCCTGCCCGATGCGGACCCCGCCCCCGTGGTCATCATCGCGCATGGCTTTGCCGGGTCGCGGCAACTGATGGACAGCTTTTCGCTGACGCTCGCCCAGGCCGGCTACATCGCCGTCAGCTTCGATTTCCAGGGCCACGGCCGCAACCCCGTGCCGATGTCGGGCGATGTCACCCGAATCGACGGCACCACGCTCGCCCTGATGGACGAACTCGCCCGCGTCACCGATGCCGCCCTCGCCCTGCCAGGCGCCGATGGCCGCGTGGCCCTGCTCGGCCATTCCATGGCCTCCGACATCGTCGTCCGCCAGGCGATCCGCGACCCCCGCGTGCAGGCGACCGTCGCCGTCTCGATGTTCTCGACCGCCGTCACCGCCACGGCACCGCGCAACCTGATCGTCATCGCCGGCGCCGGCGAAGGCCTGCTCGCGGCCGAGGCGCTGCGCGCCCTCCACCTGACCGACCCCGCCGCAGGCTTCGGCCAGACCGTCGGCACCCCGGCCCAGGGCACGGCCCGCCGCGCCGTGCTCGCCCCGGGGGTGGAACATGTGGGCGTCCTCTACTCCGCCACCGCGATGCGCGAATCGCGCGCCTGGCTCGACGCCGCCTTCGGGCGCGCATCCGACACGCCGCTCCGCCCGCGCGGCGGCTGGATCGCGCTCCTCATCATCTCGACCGTCGCACTTGGCTGGCCGCTCGCCGCCCTGACCCGCCGGATGCGGCCCGCCACACCGCCCCTCGGACTCGCCCCGCTCCCCTTCTGGCGCGCCGCGCTGATCCCGCCACTCGCCACCCCGCTCCTCCTCTCCTTCTTCGACACGCGGTTCCTGCCCGTGCTCGTCGCCGACTACCTCGCCCTGCATTTCCTCGTCATGGGCCTCATGGCGCTCTTCCTCGCGCGCCCCGCGCTCCGGCTCGACCGCGTCTCTCTCGCCCTCGCCCTGCCCGTCGCCGCCTTCGGCATCCTCGTCTTCGGCACCGTGCTCGACCGCTACGTCGCCTCCTTCTGGCCCACGCCCCAGCGGCTTGCGATCATCGCCGCCATGGCGGTTGGCGCGATCCCCTTCATGCTCGCCGACGCCACCCTGACCCAAGGTGGCCGCGCCCCCCTCCACCGCACGCTTGCCGTCCGCGCCGCCGCACTCGCCTCGCTCGGCATCGCCGTCCTGCTCGACCTCGAACGGCTCTTCTTCCTGCTCATCATCCTGCCGGTCATCCTGGTCTTCTTCCTGCTCTTCGGCACCGCAGGCGGCTGGATCGGCCGGCAAAGCCACCGCCCCGCCGCGGCCGGGCTCGGGCTCGGCCTCTTCCTCGCCTGGGCGCTCGGCGTGACCTTCCCGCTCTTTGCCGTCTGACCGGAATGTTATCGGCTGACATCCGCCCTGCTATCGCCTGACCCGTGCAATTCCCGGCGATCTGGCCCATATCTGCACCGCAGCCCCAGCCAAGAGGCCCCAGATGCTCACCCGCCGCCACCTGCTCGCCCTCGCCGCGACGCTTCCCTTCGCGCGCGCCGCCGAGGCCCAGCAACTGTCGCTGGCCGACATCTCGGCCTATCTCAACGCGCTCCAGACCGCGACCGGCGGCTTCACCCAGATCAACGCCGACGGCACGATCTCGACCGGCACGATCTACATCAAACGCCCCGGCCGGATGCGCTTCGAATATGCCCCGCCCGACAATTCCATGGTCATCGCCGGCGGCGGCCAGGTCGCGATCTTCGATCCCCGCTCCAATACCGGGCCGGACCGCTATCCGCTGAACCAGACCCCGCTCAAGATCATCCTCGAACGCAATGTCGACCTCGGGCGCGCGAACATGGTCACCGGCCATACCTCGGACGGCACGACCACGACCGTCACCGCCCAGGACCCCGACAATCCCGGCCTCGGCTCGATCCAGCTCGTCTTCACCGGGTCACCCGTGGAACTGCGTCAGTGGATCGTCACCGACGACACCGGCACGCAGACGACCGTGATCCTGAACGACCTCGTCCAGGGCGGCCGGATCGACGACATCAAATTCAACATCAACCGCGAAATGGACCGCTGGAACCGCTGACCCGGCCTGCCCCTCAGATCCGCCCGCAGGACCGCAACTGCGCGTCGTACATCACCGCCCGCTCTTCAAGCTGGCCCGCGATCCGCACCAGCCAGGCCTTTTCGTTGTAACTGCCGCGGCTGTATCCGCTGCGCCCCTCGTGATAGGCCAGATACTGGTTGCGCGTGTCGTTCAGCGGGATGCCCAGCGACCGGTAGGTATCGTTCATGTACCAGCCCATGAAATCGGTCGCGTCGCGGATATCGTCGCGCTTGGCCCGCCGCGCCCCTTGGTCGCGCAGATATTCCGCCCAGGTCCCGTCCAGCGCCTGGCTGTAGCCATAGGCCGACGACTGCCGCCCCACCGGAATCACGCCCAGCGCATACTGATGCGGCGTGCGCGCATTCCCGATGAACTTGCTCTCCTGATAGATGATCGCCATCTGCACGGCGACCGGCACACCCCAGTTGTCCTCCGTCTCGCGGAAGGCGCGCAGGTAACTCGGTCTCTGGTCCAGGATGCGGCAGGCGTTGTCCAGCTCGCGCGGGGCCGCATATTGCCTTTCACCCCCGCTGCAGGCGGCCACCAGCACCACCAGCACAAGGGCGCGTAGATGTCTGCTCATCTGCTCTCGCCGACTGTCTGTTTGTCTTCTTGTTGACGCCTTCTATCCCAAAACCGCGCGGCAGGAAACGGCCTCTCGCACATGCTGCCGGTCCGCGTTGCAAATCCCCCGCTCTGCGGGCGGTCCCGGCGCCAATCCGGCTGTGTCGCGGCATGCTCTGGACAGTCTGTTTCCATCCCCGCAGACTGCAATCCGTGGACAGCCGGCACCGATGCCGTGATCGTCACCCCGGGGAGAACCGCCCAAAATGATCCACGGACGCGCGAAATACCGCCTCGGCCAGGTCGTCCGGCACCGGAAGTATCCCTTCCGCGGTGTTGTCTTCGATGTCGATCCCGTCTTCAGCAATACCGAAGCCTGGTACAGATCGATTCCCGAAGACATCCGGCCAAGTAAGAACCAGCCGTTCTACCACCTGCTCGCCGAAAACGATCAGAGCTTCTACATCGCCTATGTCTCTGAACAGAACCTGATGGCCGACGATTCGGGCCGCCCTGTCGAACATCCCGACGTCGCCGAATTTTTCGGACCCTTCTCTGACGGTCACTATCCGCTGCAATACGCGCTCAACTGATCGCGGGCGCAGCGCAGCCTGTCCGCCCGCCTCAAAGGCCCAGCGCGATCCCGTCCTTGCGCGGGTCCGACGCGCCGCGCAGCACCCCGTCCCGCCCGATCGCGATCGCCTGCGCCCCGCCCAGCGGTTCCTCCGGCGTGACCACGTCATGCCCCATCGCGGCCAGCTCTGCCCGGACCGCCGGCGCATAGCCCCGCTCCAGCTCGAGCTTCCCGCCCCGCCAGAACGACCGCGGCCCATCGATTGCCTCCTGCCAGCCCATGCCCCAGGTCGTGATGTTGCTCACGAATCGCGCATGCCCCGTCGGCTGATACCCGCCCCCCATCACGCCAAAGGGCCCGACGATCCCCGCCCCGTCGCGCAGCATCCCCGGAATGATCGTGTGCATCGGCCGCCGCCCGCCGCCGGCCTCGTTCGGATGCCCCTGCTCGAGCACGAAACCCGCGCCCCGGTTCTGGAAGTTGATCCCGAACCGGTCGGAGGCCAGCCCCGACCCAAAGCCCCAGAACACCGAATAGATCAGCGACACCGCCATCCCGTCGCGGTCCACGGCACAGACATAGACCGTATCGCGGTGCAGCGCCCCGACCCGCGCCTCGGTCACCGCCTGCGCCCGCCCCGGATCGATCATCCCCGCCAGCCGCGCCGCCGTCTCCCCGGCCAGCATGAACCCGATCCGCGCCGTCCGGTCCGGATCGGCGATGATCCGGTCGCGCGCATCATGGGCCAGCTTCGTCGCCTCCGCCTCGACATGCGCCCGCCGCGCGCCGAAAGGCTCCATCTCCGCCAGATCGAAATGCTTCAGGATGTTCAGCATCAGGATCGCCGTCGCCCCCTGCCCGTTCGGCGGATGCTCCAGCACCTCAAGCTCGCCAAAGGTCCCCGTGACCGGCTCGTCCCAGTCGCAGCGCACGGCGGCGAAATCCTCCGCCGTGTGGCAGCCCCCCAGCGCGCGCAGCGACGCGACCATGTCCGCCGCGACCTCGCCCTCATAGAACCCCGCGCGCCCCTCGCGCGCGATCCGCCGCAGCACCTCGGCCTGCCCCGGCGCGCGAAAGACATCGCCCACCCGCAGCGCATGCCCGTCCCTCAGATAGAACCGCCGCGCCGCGCCCTGCAGCGCCGCCGCATCCCCGGCCCAGTCAAAGGCCACCCGCGGCGCGACCGGCACCCCCTCCTCGGCATAGCGGATCGCAGGCGCCAGCAGCCGGTCAAGCCCCAGCACCCCCAACTCCTCCGACAGCCGGCAGAACCCGTCCACCGCCCCGGGCAGCGTCACCGCCTCCACCCCCTGCACCGGCACGGCGCTCAGCCCCCGCGCCCGCATCTCCGCCGCCGACAGCCCGCCCGGTGCCCGCCCCGATGCGTTCAGCGCCCGCACCGCCTGCCCCGGCCGCGCGACCAGCGCGAACATGTCCCCGCCGATCCCCGTCATCTGCGGCTCGCAGATACCCAGGAGTACCGCCGCCGCCACCGCGGCATCGACCGCATTGCCCCCGGCCTCCAGCATCCCGACCCCGACCTTCGCCGCGAGCGGATGCGATGTCGCCACCATCCCGTTGCAGGCAAGAACCTCCGACCGGCCCGGCAGATGGAAATCGCGCATGTCCGTCCCTCCCTTGGTGGCGGACCCTAACGCCCCGCGGCGCCGGCGCAATCCCCCGGCGCGCGGCCCGCGCCTCTTGTCCTGTGACCGCGCCCCGTCTAGGCCAGAGGGCGGCCGGCAGCCACCCCTCTGCCCGGTCTTGCCAGGAAAGGTCCCCAGGATGCGCGCCGACTATCCCAGCCTCGCCCGCCGTATCGCCGCCCTGACCGAAGGCGAAACCGATGCGATCGCGCTCATGGCGACACTCGCCTGCGAAATCCACCACGCCGACGACCGTTTCGACTGGACCGGATTCTACCGCGTCACCGCACCGGGGATGCTCCGGATCGGCCCCTACCAGGGCGGCCATGGCTGCCTTTCCATCCCCTTTTCGCGCGGGGTCTGCGGCGCCTGCGCCCGCACCGGGCAGGTCCAGCTTGTCCCCGATGTGGAGGCCTTCCCAGGCCATATCGCCTGCTCCTCCACGACCCGGTCCGAACTCGTCCTGCCCGTCACCGACGCGGCAGGCCGCCTGATCGCCGTGCTCGATCTCGATAGTGACCAGCCCGCCGCCTTTGACGATCAGGACGCCCACGAACTTGCCGCCATCCTGTCGGCCAGCTTCCACCGCGCGCTGACCTGACCCCTTGCCGCCCGGGGCGGATCATGGCAGCGTGAAATCCGAACCAGATTTTTCACGCAACGCCGAGGCTGCCCTGCACCACGCCCGCCCCGACCGCCCGACGACGCTCGGCCATGACCTGCGCGCCCTGCGCAAGGCGCGCCGCCTGCGGCTGGCCGACCTCGCCCGGGCAACCGGCCGGTCGATCGGCTGGCTCTCCCAGGTCGAACGCGGCCTCTCCACCCCCTCGGTCGCCGATCTGGGGCTCCTTGCCCGGGCGCTCGACGTCTCGCTCTCCTCGCTTTTCTACCACGCCGCCGCCCCGGCCGAGGAACAGGGCCTGATCGTCCGCCGCTCTGCGCGCCGCCCCATCGGCTCGCGCGAGGCCGGCCTGACCGAGCAACTGCTCTCCCCCGACCTGACCGATGCCTTCGAGGTCATCCATTCCACCTTCGAACCCGGCGCGCGGCTTCCCGCAGCGGTGACCCGCCCCACGCAAGAGGTGGGCTACATCCTCTCGGGCGCGCTCGACCTCACCATCGCCGGCCGCGCCTTCCGCCTTTCGGCCGGCGACAGCTTCCGCATCCGGGGCGAACCCTTCCACTGGTCCAACCCCCATCCCGACCCGGCCGAAGTGGTCTGGGTCATCGCCCCCCCGATCTACTGATACCCCGCCCCCGAACCGTCCGAACTGCACGAGGTCGCCCATGTCCGATATCCCCAGCCAGGCCCGTGTCGTCATCATCGGCGGCGGTGCCGTCGGCGTCTCGGCCCTCTACCACCTGGCCAAGGCCGGCTGGGCCGATTGCGTGCTGCTTGAACGCAACGAACTGACCGCCGGGTCCACCTGGCACGCGGCCGGCAACTGCCCCTCGTTCAGCAC
>JBEIDZ010000003.1:0-24791 GCA_040383215.1 Paracoccaceae bacterium
ACTTCCCGGCCGCTGGCGGACCAGCACGACCCCCGCGATGCGCAGCCGCCGCCCGTTGCCCACCCGCCCCAGATCGACCGCGCGGACAAAGCCCTGCCGGGTCATGCTCGCACGCAGAAAGGACATCGGATGCGCCTTCAGCGACAGCCGCAGCGTCTGGTAATCGACCACCACCTGTTCGGACAGCGCCATCTGCGGCAGCCGCACGGCCGCCTCCGGCCCCTCCTCCCGCCCCGCCGCAAAAAGCGGCAGCGCAGGCGCATCCCTCAGCGCCTTCGCCTCCCAGAGCGCCGCGCGCCGGTCAAGCCCCATCGAGCCGAAGGCATCCGCCGCGGCCAGTGCCTGCACCACCCGGCCCTGCACCCCCGTCCGCGCCACCAGCGCCGAGAGATCGGCATAAGGCGCGTCGCGCGCATCAAGTATCGCCGCCGCCGTCTCCTCGCCCAGTCCCTCGATCTGGTTCAGCCCCAGCCGGATCGCCCATCCCGTGCAAGCCGGCTCCAGGTGGCTGCCCCAGCCGCTCAGGTTCACGTCGGGCGGGCGCACCTCGACGCCATGCTCGCGCGCATCGCGGACAAGCTGGGCCGGGGCATAGAACCCCATCGGCTGCGAATTCAGAAGCGCGGTCGTGAAGGCGGCCGGATAATGATGCTTGAGCCAGGCCGAGACATAGACAAGCAGCGCGAAACTCGCCGCATGGCTTTCGGGAAAGCCGTAATCGCCGAAACCCTTGATCTGGTCGAAGCAGCGCCGTGCGAATTCCGGGTCATAGCCGCGCGCGATCATCCGCCCCACCATCTTTTCCTCCAGAAGGTGGATCGTTCCCCTCGACCGGAAGGTCGCCATCGCGCGGCGCAGCTCGTTGGCCTCGCTCGTGGAAAACTCGGCCGCATCCATCGCGATCTTCATCGCCTGTTCCTGAAAGATCGGCACGCCCAGCGTCCGCTTCAGGATCGCCTCCAGTTCGTCCTGCGGATGCGGCGGCGCGGGCGCGGGATAGACCACCGGCTCCATCCCCCCGCGCCGGCGCAGATAGGGATGCACCATGTCGCCCTGGATCGGCCCGGGCCGGACGATGGCGACCTCGATCACCAGGTCGTAGAAGACGCGCGGCCTAAGGCGGGGCAGCATGTTCATCTGCGCCCGGCTCTCGACCTGGAAGACGCCCACGCTGTCACCCTTGCACAGCATCTCATAGACTGCCCCATCCCCCTGGGGCACCGAGGCAAGGTCGTGGTTCACCCCGTAATGCGCCCGCATGATGTCGAAACACTTGCGGATGCAGGTCAGCATCCCCAGCGCGAGCACATCGACCTTGAGGATGCCAAGCGCGTCGATATCGTCCTTGTCCCATTCGATGAAGCTGCGCTCGGGCATCGCCGCATTGCCGATGGGCACCGTCTCGACCAGCGGCCCCTCGGTCAGGACAAAGCCGCCGACATGCTGCGACAGGTGGCGCGGCATCCCGATCAGCTGCGCAGCCAGCCGCAGCGTGCGCTGCATCAGCGGATCGTCATGATCCACCCCCGCCTCGCGCGAATTGGCCTCGCCCATGCTCGTCCCCCAGCTGCCCCAGACGGTATTGGCAAGCGCCCCGGTCACATCCTCCGACAGGCCCATCGCCTTGCCGACCTCGCGGATGGCCGACCGCGGCCGGTAATGGATCACCGTCGCGCAAAGCCCCGCACGCTGGCGGCCGTACTTGTCATAGATGTGCTGGATGACCTCCTCGCGCCGCTCATGCTCGAAATCGACGTCGATATCGGGCGGCTCGTCGCGGTCCATGCTGATGAAGCGCTCAAAGAACACCTCCTGTTCGGCCGGGTCCACCGCGGTGATTCCCAGCACAAAGCAGACGGCCGAATTCGCCGCCGACCCGCGCCCCTGGCACAGGATGCCGCGGTCGCGCGCGAACTGGACGATCTCGTGGATGGTCAGGAAATACTGCGCAATCTCCTTGCGCCCGATGATGTCGAGCTCCTTGCCGATGATCTGGCGCACCTTCCCGGGCACGCCGCCCGGATAGCGCAGCGCCGCACCCTCCCAGGCCAGCTTGGCAAGCTGGCTCTGCGCCGTCTCGCCCGCGGGGATCGTCTCGCCCGGATAGCGGTAGGACAGGTCGCGCCCAAGATCGAAGTCGCAGGCATCGGCCACCGCCCGTGTCGCGCGGATCGCATCGGGCCATTCGGCAAACAGGCGCTCCATCTCGGCGGGCGATTTCAGATGGCGCTCGGCATTGGCATCAAGCAGATAGCCCGCCCTCTGGATCGTCGTCTTCTCGCGGATGCAGGTCATCACATCCTGCAACGGGCGCCGCTCGGGCACATGGTAATGCACATCGTTGGTGGCCAGCAGCCCCAGCCCCTGCGCCCGCGCCAGCCGGGCCAGCCGGTTGATCCGCGCCCGGTCGTCGCCGCGGTAAAGCCAGCTTGCCGCAACATGGCGCAGCCCGGGCAGCCGGCGCACCAGAAAGGGCAGCTGCCGCAGCGCGCCCGCGCCGGGCACAAGGATCAGCTGCACCCCCTCGGCATGGGCGGCAAGGTCGGCCAGCGTCAGATCACACAGGCCCTTCTCCTGCCAGTTCCCCTCGGCATCGCGCATCTTGCCCCGCGACAGAAGCGTACAAAGCCGCCCATAGGCCGCCCGGTCACGCGGATAGGCCAGGAATTCCTCGCCCGTGCGCAGCCGCAGCCGGCAGCCGATCACCGGCCGCAGCGCCGCAGCCCTGGCCGCCAGATGCAGCCGCACCACACCCGCCATGGTGTTGAGATCGGCAACCCCCAGCGCGTCATATCCCAGCTCATGCGCCCGCAGCGCCAGTTCCGTCGCATCCGAAGCCCCGCGCAGAAAGGAAAACGGCGTCGTCACCCCCAGTTCGACATAGGCCGCACGCGGGTTCGGCGCATGCGGGCCCGCGATCACCTTGCGCGGATGGACATGGTCGTTGTCGGGCATCAGGGAAACATCCCGTGCATGAACCAGCGCGGCGCCCCGCCCCGCCCGTCATGGAACAGCCCCTCGCGGTACAGCCAGAACCGCACGCCCGTCTCGTCCTCGACCCTGAAATAGTCGCGCAGGCGCGTGCCGGGCCGGTCCTGCCACCATTCGGGGGCGATGCGTTCGGGCCCGGCATAGCGGGCCACCCGGTGCAGCCGCCGCCGCCACAGAAACTGCGCCGGCGGCCCCTCGGGCATGGGATAGACGACGCCGATCTCCTCGGGCGGGGACAGCAGGCTCACCGGCCGTTCGGCCGGCGGCGGCACCAGACCGGCCGGCGGCCGGACCAGCCCCCCCCGCGCCTCGGCCCGTTCGGGGACATGGCTTTCCGCCGGGGCCGGGCGGCTGATCGCCCGCGCGCCGAACCGCACCGTTAGGCGGTCGATCAGCTGCCCGAGGTCGAGCCCGCCGCCCTCCGCCGTGCCGCCCAGGTCGGTCTGCACGATCGCCAGAGGCTCGGCCACCGGCGCCTCGAGCGCGATCTGGTCGAACCCGAAACCGGGGTCGATGCGCTCCACCCGGTCGCGGAACAGCCAGGCCAGATGCGCGCCATCCCGGCTTGCCGCGGCAGTCGCGACCTCGATCCGGCTCACCTCGCCATCGCTGCGATAGACCGACAGCCGCAGCCGCCGCGCCCCCTGCCCGGCGCGCACCAGCTGCGCGCAAAGACCGGCGGACAGCGCTGGCAGATAGTGCGTCGGATCGAAGATCGGCTCGGCCAGGCGGATATCGGCACGAAAGACCGGCCGCGCCTCGGGGGCCGAGACGGGCTCGGCCAGATCGCCGCTCATCTGGTCAAGCCGCAGGAGCGGGTTCTCCGCCAATGGCGCGCGCGAAAATCGCCGCGCCAGCGACAGCCGGGGCACCGCCCGCAGCGCCCCCACCGTCCGCAGCCCCAGCCGGTGCAGCAGACCGCAGGTCTCCTCGTCCAGCCGCAGCGCGGCCACGGGCAGCCCCTCGGCATCGGCGGAGCCCTGCCAGATCGCCCGCACCGGGCCGAACCGCGCCAGCGCCCAGGCCGCCCCCCAGGTCGGCGCCAGCGCGAGCCGCGCGCTCAGGCCCAGCACCGCGAACCGCCCCTCGATCTCGCGCAGCATCGCCGCCTCACCTCCCCAGAGGTGATCGGCCCCCGTCGTGTCAAGGATCAGGCCATGCCCGCCCGCACTGTCGTCCACCGCTGTCCAGGGGCACCAGCGCCGCGCCCAAAGCGCAAGCCGGTCAAGCGCGGCACGGTCAAGACCCGGATCGGCGCATTCCACCCGCAGCGCTGGACACAGCGCGCGCATGTCCACAACGCGCGCTCCCGTCCTCACCCCGGCCAGGGCCGCGGCACGGTTGGCGGCATGAACGACCGGCCCGTGCGGACCCGCCAGCGACAGGGCCAGAGGCACATCCTCGGGTACCGGGTCGCCAAGACGCCCGGCCTGCCTCAGCCAGCGCTCGACAGGAAACTGCGCAAACCAGACCGACACGATGCGCCGCCCGGAACCCTGCCCCGCGGCATGGCGCTCCGCCACGTCACGCCCGGCTAGGGGTCCATAGGCTGCAGGCTGCATCGGCTCCGGGGTCATGCGGCACAGGTTGTCTCGATTCGAATGTTCTTTTTTTGTTCTTATCACGAAGAACCGCCCCAGCACGAGGCATGTCGCTTCCCTGCAAGACGCAGGAAGAGGATTTCCGCCAAGATGCCACTTGGGGCACTTTCAAAATCCGCCCCCCGCCGCTAGTGTCGCAGCCGAGCGAACAGGGGATTGACCTGCGCCTGCAGGTTCACGCCTGAACAGGAGAGTACATGGCCGGTCAACGGCCAGACCCCGCTGAGCGGGGAGATGGAAGCAAAAGGGGCTAGGCATGCAGAGCAGACCAAGACAAACGACCGCAGGCATCCGCAGCATGCTGTCACTGGTCGCACTGATTGCGCTTGCCTCCTGCGAAGAAGGCATGCCCGGCAGCGATTTAGGTAACCCGGACGGAACCGGCACCACAGCGGCAAGCACATCCGAAACCGACGTCGAGGCTCCAGACATATTCCAGAAAACCGACGAAGGCCTGTGGGACGGCAGGCCCTCGCTCGGCGGTGTCTGGGTCGCACACCCCGACGTGACCGAACCCGAACGCGTGATCATCCGCAATGAAAGCAACGGAACATCGGTGATCGGCGCGCTTTTCCGCCGCGAACGCGACAATCCGGGGCCTGTGATCCAGGTCTCTTCCGACGCCGCCGAAGCCTTGCAGATGCTTGCCGGCGCACCTGTCAGGCTGCAAGTCACGGCACTGCGGCGCGAGGAGGCCCCCGCACCGGTTGCGACTGCAACCGAAGCGACTGCCGCCACACCTCAGCAGGACATCGCGCAAGCGGCAACGACAGAGCTTGCGCCGGCATCCCCGATCGGGGTCGCCACGCTCGACCCCGTCGCCGGCGCGGCAGCCGCCATCGAGGCGGCAGAAGCCGCAGGCGTCCCGGGAACACCCGCTGCCGGCACCGAGCCGGCAGCTGCGGCACAACCTGCCGCATCGCCCGCACCGGCAGCCACCGCCTCTGATCTCAGCCGACCTTACATCCAGCTCGGGATCTTCAGTATCGAAGCCAATGCCAACAGCCTTGCCGAAGAACTGAAAGGCAAGGGGCTCTCGACACGGGTCGTTGCCCAGCAAAGCCAGGGCAAGAAATTCTGGCGGGTCCTTGTGGGCCCCGCCCAGACCGAGGCGCAGCGCACCGACTGGCTGAACAAAGTCAAGGCCGAAGGCTTTGCCGACGCGTATTTCGTCGCGGATTGAGCGGGGCGCCCCCGGCAGGGACAGCCCCGGCAGCCCGTCCAGAAAGGAACTCGAAAGACCATGTTTGCAGCAGCCGTTAACCGTCTTGGCGCGTTTTGCGTGGCTTTCGTCACACTGCTGACGCCGGTCAAGGCCCAGGAATTTCAAACCGCAGCCACTGCAGCCTGGGTCTATGATCAGACGACCGGAACGGTGCTTCTCGACAAGAATGCCGACACCCCACTGCCGCCGGCCTCGATGTCAAAGCTGATGACGATCTACCTCGCCTTCGAAGCGGTCGCATCAGGACGGCTCGCGCCCGACCAGCGTCTTCCCGTGTCGGAACACGCGTCAAGCTTTGGCGGATCGACCATGTTTCTCGACACGACGGACCGGGTCCGGGTCGAAGATCTCCTCCGCGGCGTGATCGTCCTGTCGGGAAACGATGCAAGCGTCGTCTTGGCGGAAGCACTCTCCCCGGATGGGACCGAGGCCGGGTTTGCTCAACTGATGAATCGCAAGGCCGCCGAACTGGGAATGACAAAGTCGCATTTTGTCAACGCCTCGGGCTGGCCTACCCCTGGCCACGTCATGTCGATGCACGATCTTGGCATACTGGCCGACAGGCTGATCAGGGATTTTCCGACCTTCTATCCGATCTTCTCGGAAACCGAATTCGCATTCGACAACCGGGCTCCCGCGAATACCCAGAACCGCAATCCGATCCTGGGCATGGATGTCGGCGCCGATGGCCTCAAGACCGGACATACCTCCGAAGCGGGCTACGGACTCGTCGGCTCCGCAAAGCAGGGCGACCGCCGGATCATCTTTGTCATCACTGGTCTGCAAAGCGAAACCCAGCGCCGCGACGAAGCCGCACGGATCGTCAACTGGGCCTTCCGGCAATTCGCCCTGCGCGACCTCAGCGCCGCAGGAACCCGTCTCGCCGCAGCTGATGTCTGGATGGGTTCCGCGCCGGATGTCGGTCTCACGCTCGCCGAGGATGTCTCGATTCTCGTCCCCTCTCATGCCACCGGAACTGTCAATGCAGAAGTCAGATACCGGTCGCCCGTCATCGCGCCGGTCGCTGCCGGGCAGGAACTGGGTGAACTCGTCATCTCGCGTGACGGGCTGCCCGACCTGCGCGTACCTCTCGTTGCCGAAACCGCAGTCTCCGAAGGCGGCTTCATCGTCCGCGTCCAGACGGCGCTCCACGTCCTGATCGACCGCTTTGTGACAAGCTCCGCCAACCCGGCCGAGGTTTCCTGACATCATGGCGGTTCGCGCGGGCGAGGGGCATTTCATCAGCTTCGAAGGCATCGACGGGTCGGGCAAGACGACACAGGCCCGGCTCCTTGCGGAAAGCCTGCGCAAGAAAGGCGACGACCCCCTCTTGACCCGGGAGCCCGGCGGAAGCCCCGGGGCCGAGGAAATCAGGCAGCTTCTTCTCACGGGCAAACCCGGGCGCTGGTCTGCCGAGACCGAAATCCTCCTCTTTACCGCTGCCCGCCGCGATCACCTTGAACGGACGATCACCCCTGCGCTCGCGGCCGGGCGCACCGTGATCACCGACCGTTTCGCCGACTCGACCCGCGTCTACCAGGGCGCAGCGCGCGGCGAGCTCCGTGCCACTGTCGACCGCCTGCACGATCTCATGGTCGGGATCGAACCGGAACTCACCTTCATCATTGACATGGACCCAGCACACGCGCTCGCGCGCGGCCTCGCCCGGGGCACAGCCGAGGACAGATTCGAAACCTTTGGCCTCGGATTTCAGGAAACCCTCAGGCACGGGTTCCTGCGCCTTGGTCACGCCAATCCTGACCGATGTGTGATCATCGAAGGCGACAGACCGCATGCCGTCATCGCGGCCGAGATCGCGGCCCAGACGATCCTCCGCCTGGCTCTGGCATGACCGATGATGAATCCGTCGAAACCGACCGCAGCGAAGGCGCAGAGCATCCGCGCCTGACTGAAGTCGTCCACGGACAAAGCGCGGCCGAAGATGAATTCCTCGCCGCATACCGGACCGGCCGCCTGCATTCCGGATGGCTTCTGGCCGGCCGGCAGGGCATCGGAAAGGCAACTCTCGCCTACCGTATCGCCCGTTTCATTCTGGCCAAAGGCAGCCCTGATCGTCCGCCTGCCGCGCCCGCCACCCTCGATATCCCGTCCGACAATCCCGATGTGCAGCTTGTCCACGCCGGGGCCCATCCCCGGCTCTGTGTCATCAGACGCGCGTTTGACGACAAGACCGGCAAGCCGCGCACCCAGATCACCGTGGACGAGGTGCGGCGGATGCGCGGCTTCTTCAACCTCACGGCAGTCGACGGTGGCTGGCGGGTGGTCATCGTTGATGCCGCCGATGACATGAACACCCCCGCCGCAAATGCACTGCTGAAGGTGCTCGAGGAACCCCCGGACCGATCCCTCATTCTCCTTGTAAGCCACCAGCCTTCGCGTCTCCTGCCCACGATCCGCTCACGTTGCCGCCTCCTGCGGTGCGCAGCGCTTTCCGCGACAGACATGGCCGCAGCCATCTCGCAACAGGGGCTCGACTCGGTCCCGGCCGAAGCGCTGGGCGAACTGGCCGGCGGTTCTGTCGGTCGTGCAATCAGGCTGATCCGCATGGACGGGATCGAAACCTATGCCGCGCTGGTCAACCTGCTCTCCCACCTGCCACGGATCGATCGCTCCGCCGCGATCTGGCTCGCCGAAAGCTGCGCCGGCCGAAATGCCGAGCCGCGCTTTGCCCATCTCCTTGATCTGATGGACCTCTTCCTTGCACGTGCAGCGCGGGCCGGGGTCTTGGGCGAACCCCCGATTCAGGGCGCACCAGGCGAGGCAAGGCTCCTTGCCCGCATCGCCCCCCATGATCATGCCGCCCGTACCTGGGCCGCGCTTCAGCAGGACCTTTCAGCCCGCGCCCGCCAGGGAAAGGCGGTCAACCTTGACCCTGCCGGCCTGATCCTCGATATGCTCTGGCGGATCGAAGAGACGGCCCGCACGACCTCCCCAGCCTGAGTGAGGCCATTCCCGCCATGACACCCAGCGACACCGCCGTCCCCGCTCTCGTGGACAGCCATTGTCATCTCGATTTCCCCGATTTCGCAACGGAACTGCCCCAGGTGATCGCCCGCGCTCAGGCAGCCGGCGTCACGCGCATGGTCACGATCTGCACCCGGCCCCGTCATGAACCCCATGTCCGCGCGATCGCCGAAACTTATTCGTGCGTCTGGTACGCCGCCGGCCTCCATCCGCTCAGCGTGGCCGAGGAACCGCCCGTGACCGTTGCCGATCTCGCCCGCATGGCGCGCCACCCGAGGATGGTCGGGATCGGCGAAACGGGCCTCGATTACCACTACGCCCGCGCCAGTGCGGCTCAACAGCAGGAATCCCTTGCCATCCATATCGAAGCCGCGCGCCAGACCGGCCTGCCGCTGATCATCCATGCCCGTGACGCCGACGACGACATGGCCCGCATCCTCACAACCGAATGGCATTCCGCACCTTTCGCCTGCGTCATGCATTGCTTTTCCAGCGGGGCCGGCCTCGCCCGCACCGCCCTCGACCTTGGCTTCTATCTGTCGCTTTCGGGCATCGCGGCCTTCCCGAAATCCCAGGACCTGCGCGCGATCTTCGCCGCAGCACCGCTCGACCGCATCCTCGTCGAAACCGACAGCCCCTATCTCGCGCCCCCACCCCATCGTGGCCGGCGCAACGAACCAGCCTATGTCGCTCATACCGCGGCTGCCTGCGCCCAACTCTGGGGCTTGACCCCGGCCGAATTCGCCGCAGCGACCAGCGCCAATTTCGACCGCCTCTTCACCAGGGCCGCCCCCCGGCGTGCGGTGGCCTGATGGCGACGCTCTCTGTCACCATCCTCGGCTGCGGCTCGTCGGGCGGGGTGCCGCGCCTCGGCGGCAAATGGGGCGCCTGCGATCCCGCCGACCCCCGCAACTCCCGGCGGCGATGCTCGATCCTGGTCACCCGCCACGACGGTGACGGCGCGACGCGAATCCTGGTGGACACGTCGCCCGACCTGCGCCTGCAGCTTCTCGATGCCGGCGTCGGAGAACTCGACGCCGTGGTCTACACTCATGACCATGCCGACCACGTCCACGGGATTGACGATCTGCGGATGATTGTCTTCAACACCCGCCGCAAGCTTCAGGTCTGGGCCGACTCCGCAACATCGGATTCCCTGCTTCACCGTTTTGGCTATGCCTTCGTCCAGCCGAAGGGGTCCGAATACCCGCCGATCCTGGACCTCAATCTTCTGGACAGCAGCTTCACGATCGGCGGGGCAGGCGGAAACATCCATGTCACGCCACTTCCGGTCACGCATGGCACGACGCCGGCCCTTGGCTTCCGCTTCGGACCCTTTGCCTACATGCCCGATGTCTCCGACATCCCCGAACCGACATGGGACCTTCTGTTCGGCCTCGATCTCTGGATCGTCGACGCACTTCGCTACAAGCCCCATCCCAGCCATTCCCATCTGGACAAGACGCTCTCCTGGATCGACCGGGCAAGACCACGCAAGGCGATCCTGACAGACCTGCATATCGATCTGGACTATCGCACGCTTGCCGCAGAAACGCCCGGCCATGTGGAGCCCGGACATGACGGCCTGACGATCAGCTTCGACCTCTGACCCAGGTCCGACAGGCAACCACGCGAACACCGATGGGCATACTGATCTCCGTCATCCTGCCTGTCTTCTTGCTGCTTGCTGCCGGATACCTCCTGGCGTGGCGGAAAGTCATTCCGCCCGAGGGAATCGACGGACTGATGAAGTTCGCCCAAGGGGTGGCCGTCCCCTGCCTGCTTTTTCGCAACATCGCAGCGCTTGACCTGGCCCAGACATTCAACCCGGCGCTCCTC
Organism: Paracoccaceae bacterium; assembly: GCA_040383215.1. Classification (GTDB taxonomy): domain Bacteria; phylum Pseudomonadota; class Alphaproteobacteria; order Rhodobacterales; family Rhodobacteraceae; genus JBEIDZ01. The sequence goes on from JBEIDZ010000003.1 coordinate 10,642, forward strand.
CTCAGTTTCTACTGTGCCGCGCTCGTCTGCTTTGCCGTGGGCGTGGCAGGAGCTCGCTGGTTCTTCCGTCGCGAATGGGAAGACGCGGTGGCCATCGGCTTCGTCGCTCTCTTCTCGAACTCATTGCTGATCGGCCTGCCGATCACCGAACGCGCCTACGGCACTGCGGCACTTGCACCCAACTTTGCCATCATTTCTGTCCACGCACCGTTCTGTTACCTGGTCGGCATCGTCACGATGGAACTCGCCCGCGCCGGTCGAGGCAGCCTCGCGCGGATGCCTCTGGCGGTCGGGCGGGCGATGGCCGGCAACACCCTGATCCTCGGGGTTCTGGCGGGCCTTGTGGCTAATCTTGCAGGCCTGACCCTTCCCCGACCGGTCGACGATGCGGTCGAGCTACTTGCCAGGGCTGCGATACCGACTGCGCTTTTCGGCCTTGGCGGTGTCCTGCACCGTTACCGGCCAGAGGGTGATCTGCGCCAGATTCTCTTCGTCATGTGCTGTTCATTGCTGCTGCATCCCGCACTCGTCTGGATCGCCGGCAGTCTCGCCGGCCTCTCTGCCGGCGAATTCCGCTCGGCAGTCCTGACGGCTGCAGCCGCCCCGGGAGTCAACGCCTATCTCTTTGCCGACATGTATGGCCGCGCCCGCCGGGTTGCCGCCTCGACAGTCCTCTTCGCAACTGTCGCCTGCGTTGTAACCGCCACGTTCTGGCTGTCCGTCCTGCCCTGACCCGAACACGGCAGCGTCACGGTCACCCGGATCTCAAAAGCCGGTCACCGATGACACTCATAACGGCTGGCTTGACAGAAACTGCGACGCTGTCCGACCGAGAGCAAAGGATATCCCGTCGAAAACATCGTCGAACGCATCAAACACGGCCCGATTGGCGGCGCGACCCGCCGGCGATGCCGAAAACGCGATGTAGGTCTCCAGATCGTCCGGGGCGGCCGGTCCATAGGCCATCACCAGAAAGGAATAAAGCCACTCTTCCGTGGCCGCCCGCAATTCCGGTTCCTGCGCCCAGATATCGCGAAGCACATCCTCCTCGGTCACCTCCCCTTCAAGTGCCCCGCCATCCATCAGACCCAGACTGAAGGCATAACTCGAATTCATTCCTGCCGCGACATTCGTCTCGATCAGGTCATTGACCTCCACAAATCGCCTGACCTGTTCATAAAGCGGCGTTTTCTCGGCCATCGCCATCGCGGCGGCCTCCTTGGCCATCTGCTCTACCTCGTCGTCAAGCATGGCCCGGCGCGCCGCAATCTCGAGTTCGATGAATCCTGCGCCGGGATCAGAAATGAAAAACGCCACGATCGGACCAAGATCAAGGTCGTCCGTCGCCTGAGCCATCGCAAGCTGCACCTGCTGCTCCATCCGGTCGGCATCATAGATGCGTTCGATCGCCTCAGTCCAATCCGCGGGCACTGAACCGCCAAAAAAGCCTTCACCGGTCTCTGTCGCCGTCTCCAGGCCCTCCTCCCGCATGATCTCGACAACTTCGGACAGACGAAGAATATCAAACAGGACCGCTGCATCGGCCTCTTGTGCCGGCATGGTCTGCGGCCACCCCATCAAGATGACAGCGAATCCAAGTCCTGTCGCGGTCTTGTCTGCGTGGCGCTGCATCTCGAACTCCGGGTTGGACAATCAAGTCCTATGCACGAGTCGGCCATATTCCAAGAGGCCAGCGCAACCGAGAGCCAAACACCGCCCGGGCCCTTCGCCTCGACCGCCGCAAAGTCCGGTCAGTTCAGCAACGCACGGCGCCCGGTAACTGGCCCGACAAAATGCCCGCAGGCTTTCCGTCTGCCTCACCCGCCCTGCCCAAGCTGTTCGAGCAGGCGGCAATAGGCGATCTGGCCGGTACGGAAGCTGGAGAGGCGAAAGAATTCGTCGGGTGCGTGCAGGTTTTCGTCCGGCAGGCCGAAGGCAAAGACGGTGGCATGTACGCCGAGTTCACGCAGCAGCATCGTCATCGCCGGGATCGAGCCACCTGACCTGACAAGATAGGGTGCCTTGCCATAGACCTCGGCGAGGACATCGCCGGCGACCTTGGTCGCATTGTGGCCACCCGGCAGAAGGAAGGGATCGGCGCTCCCGGCCAGACGGGCGACGGCGACGCGCAGACCCCGGGGGACATGCGCCTCGATATGGGTCTTGAGCAGGTCGAAAATACGGTCAGGGCGCTGGTTGGCGACAAGCCGGCAGGTGATCTTGGCGCGCGCCTCGGCTGGCAGGACGGTCTTGATCCCCTCGCCCTGCCAACCGCCGCCGATGCCGTTCAGCTCGAGCGTCGGCCGCGCCCAGAGCCTTTCGCGAGTCGTGTAGCCCTCTTCGCCAAAGACCTCGGGCACGCCCAGCGCGCGGGCATACTCCGCCTCGTCGAAGGGAACCCGGGCAATCGCCGCGCGATCCTCGACCGTGACGTCGATCACATCGTCATAGAAACCCTCGACCCTGATCCGCCCGTCGGGCCCCTTCATCCCCGCGATGATCTCGGCCAGACCCTGGATCGGGTTGGCGATCCCGCCACCCTGCTGGCCAGAATGCTGGTCAGCCCGCGCACCCGTCACCGTCACCTCGCAGGCGACAAGACCCTTGAGCCCGGTGATCAGGTTGGGCTGATCCTCGCTCCACTGGCTGCCGTCGGCGGAAAAGACCATGTCGGCACGCAGCATGTCGCCATGCGCCCGGATGAAAGGCGGCAGATGCGGCGAGCCGATCTCCTCCTGCCCTTCGAGGAAGAACTTGACATTGACGGGCAACCGCCCGGTCGTGCGCAAAAGCGCCTCGACGGCGACAATCGGGATCAGCATCCCCCCCTTGTCGTCCGAGGCGCCCCGTCCATAAAGGCGATCATCGCGGATCACCCCGGCAAAGGGCGGCGTCGTCCAGAGGTCAAGCGGTTCGGGCGGCTGGACGTCGAAATGGCCGTAGATCAGCACGGTGGGCCGGTCAGCCCCGGCATGCAGCCAGTCGCCATAGACGACCGGATGCCCCTCGGTCGGCATGAGCGCGACGTGATCGAGCCCCGCCGCGCGCAGCCTCCCGGCCACCCAGTCGCCCGCGCGCGCGACGTCCTCCACATGGGCGGGGTCGGCCGAGACCGAGGGGATGCGCACGAAATCCGCAAGCTCGGCCGTGAACCTCTCCTGATGCGCCGCCAGATAATCGCTCCAGTTCATCGCCTTGTCCTTTCTTGCATGCGGTCCGGGGATGGAGCCGCAGCCCTTTTTCCGCCTCCCCCGCCCTCAGCTGCGGAGCACCAGATGCCCCGGCGCCACTTCGTCATGGACCGAAGGGGCGGGGACTGGGCTGGCGGCTGCTGGCCGAAACGGTGCGGTTGTGCGCCGACTGGGACCCCGCCTTCATAACGCTGATCATACAACACGGCAATGTCGCGGCACGGGAATTCTATGCCGCGCAAGGCTTTGTGCTGCGCGTGAGGGCCGATCTTCTGGTGCTGGAGGGAGAGCAGCTGGCGGCGTTGACGGGCTGAGAACCAGGGAAAAGCGCCGCGTCGGCACCGGTTTCGGCACCGATGGCCCGAATCAGGGGTTAACGCGTTGATGTTTCGCCGATTCACACGATCGGTATCACGTCGGTATCGCGTCGGTATTGCGTCGGTGCGAAACACCAAATTCCACGGCCGGGGGACGTGTGACAGCACCGCGCGCGGGGTGCGGCGGGGGTTGCGCAAAGATGAACGGGCAGTGGGTGATGGGGATCGGCCGGCGGGTCTGGACGAGGCGCTGCGACAGTGCCGTGACCCGGGCTCTGCACCCGCCGTCCGGCCGGTGGCCGGGGCGGGGATGGGCCCCGCCACCGGTCGGACGGCGGGGTGCCTGGATCAGGGCTGTTCCCGGGTCAGCGGCAGGTCGACGAAGCTCTCGGCCCCGGGACCTGTCTTCACGACGAGTGTCGCGCTGCGCGTTTCGTTCGCTGTAAAGATCGTGTCGCCCGTCTGAGGATTGCGGTCCCATGCCGGGAAGTCCGAGCCTGCCACCATCAGCGCGAGACGATGCCCGGCCGCGAGGCGGTGCACGATCTCGCCCATGTCGAAGGGGACGCGGGCTGTGCCGTCCTGGCCTGCGGCGACGCGAACATGATCCGACAGGATCAGCGTCGCCGTGCCGTTGGGCGCCATGTCGAGCAGGCGGATTGAGGCGTCGAAACTCGGGGCGTCACCGGCCATCGACAATACGCCGGTCACCGGACCGGCGAGACGGATGGCGACGTCGGACGCCTTGCCCGCGAAGACGGCTGTGTCGGGGCGACCGATCAGGGAAGAGTGATCGGTGGCGCCGGATGCGGCCAAGAGGTTGCGGCCGCCCAGAGTGGGGACGGGGTTGGCCGGATCGCTGAGGAACGACGTGTTGCCCGCGGTGCCCGGTTCGGCCGAGAGGCTGCCGGCCCCGAGATGAAGGCGGGTCGGCCCGGAGAATGCATCGGCCAGACGGTCGGTTTCGACGAAGGCTTTGCCCGACTGCACGGCGAGCATGACGGCCGGGCGTTCGGGCGAGGGCGCATCCTTGAGCCAATGGTCGAACCAGGAGAGCATCCGCGGTTGGGGGAAGATGCGCGGGTCGTCGATGTCGTAATGGGTTCCGTTGACGACGAGAAGTTCAGACGGAATCCCGCGGAGTTCGAGATCGGCGTAGAGCGCAACCGCGCTTTCGGCGAAGGTGTCCTGCCAGAGCGAGACGACCGAGGTGGGCACGGTGATGCGACCGAGGACGTCTGTGTCAGCCCGGTAGTCCTCGATCAGGGCTGGGTCGGTCATGATCGACCAGAAAGGCATCAGCGTGGAGAGCTGGTCGGAAGTTGCCAAGGGTACCGCCATCCATGCCGGAGAGGCGAGAGGATTGTCGAGCCCGGCCGAGAGCTCCTCGACATAGCGGCCCAGGCCGGACACGAAGTCGGGGACTTCGTCCATGCCGATGCCGCGACCGGCGATGTGATCGGGGCTGACGTCGAATGCCAGCGACCCACCCTGGAGCAGGACGGATTCCGTCCGGATTGCGCCGTCCCGGGGGGCCATGTCGGTACCGAAGGGATCGCCGGGCGCCGCCTGGATGTAGAGCGCATCGAGAGCGGGCGGCTGAGCCGCAGCGGCGAGAGCCGCGCTCATTCCCACGGCGCTGTCGCCGAAGAGACCGATCCGTCCGTTGCTCCAGGGCTGGTCGGCGACCCATTCGACAAGATCGTATCCATCAGACGGGTCGTCGCGCCAGGTCCGGTCGATGCCTTCCGATCCGAAGCGTCCTCTGGTGCTCTGCACGACAAGGGCATAACCGTTCTGGGTGATCAGCGGCCAGCCCTGTGCGTCGTCGTCGTCGTCATCGTCGTCGTCATCGTCGTCGTCGTCGTCCTCGGCCGCCAGGAGCGCGTAGTCGGCGAGGCTCATGGAGGCATCCGGCATCTCTCCGCCGATGGGCGAAACGGAGGGTCCGTAGACGGACCGGGCGATCAGCGTGGGAAAGGGTCCCTCGCCTTCGGGCAGATAGACCAGTGTTTCGAGTTTCTTGCCGTCGCGCATCGGGACCATGATCTCGATCGGGTTTGCCGCGATCCGGGTTCCGGCGAGGGCGATTGTGATTACGATGAGGGAGGCGGCGGCGAAGCGATTGCGGCGCATGTCGTGTTCCTTTCGGGTTTCGGTGAACCCGAGCTAGTCACCGCCCTTGCCCCGGTCAGGCGGAATTGCACGAACTGGCAGTCCGTCTTCACCAACGGACAGAGCTGCGTCAGGTCCGTATCTCGTCGCCCTGCGATGCGATGGCGGACATGCGTCTGGCGTCGAGCTTTGCGCGCAGGGGAGCGGCCTGCATGCGGCTGACGGGCAGGATCTGGCCGTTCGACAACCGGCAGCGGAGGTCCCGGGTCGTGCCCGACAGGTCGGCGACATGGACGAGTCTGACCCAGTGCGAGCGATGGATGCGCATGCCGTCAAACCGCTCGACGGCGGCAAGGGCGCGCCCGAAGGCGAAGAGAACCAGCGTATCGCCTTTTGCCGTGACCACGCGGACGTAATGCTGTTCGGCCGAGAGAGCGACGAGGTCGTGACCGAGAGTCGCCGGCACGAGGGACCAGAACGACTTTTCGTCTGGCGTGAGGCCGGCCGCGTCGGGTTCGGCGATTGCGGTGAGGCGTGGAACCGAAAGGCGGGAGAGCTGGCGGGCGTTGACCAGAAGCCAGATCACCGTCACCGGAAAGATGAAGTTGAGGAATTCGCCTGCGGCGCGGAAGAGGAGCGGACCATTGTCCGCGGCGTCGTTGGATGCGGCGAAAAGCCGGTCGATGACCATGGCGAAGGGGGTGAACGCGAGTGCGCCGACAAGACCGGAGAGAGCGACGGTCGCGACCGGCACCAGCCATTTCCCGAATTGCAGCCAGAGGATGAATGACTGCGCAAGGTACAGCAGCGGCAACAGAACAACGATGTGCAGGGCCCAGAACAGGAGCGCGCGCGTCCCGGCGATGCCGTCGGCGGCCGCCGGCTCGAGGCTCCAGAGTGCGAGACTGATGGTGATGACGAGGATGGCGATGAGCGACGGCCTGGGGAGTGTCATTCCGGTCGGGCCGTCCTGTCCGGGATGATCGCATGCCTCCGTTGCGCAGGGCCGTTCGTGTCGGCGGTTTCGAGGCGGGCGGGCCGGCGCCCGCTGCGCCGTTGCGAAGCCGCCGCCGCAAGCGGCCGGGGGTTCCGGCGTCCTTTGCCCTCAGTCACGCAAGACCAGATGGCCCGGAGCGACTTCGTCATAGACCGAAGGGGCGGGGACATGTCCGAGCGGGAAGATGGGCGAGGCGATCGGCTTGAAGCTCACATCATCGGCAAAGCGGCGCTTGCGCGGATCGGCAATCGGCACAGCCGACAGGAGTTGCCGCGTATAGGGGTGGCGCGGATTCTCGAACACCGCCGCGCGGGGGCCGATCTCGACGATGCGGCCGAGATACATGACGCCCACATGATGGGCGACCCGTTCGACCACCGCCATGTCGTGGCTGATGAAGAGGTAGGAGAGCCCGAGGTCGGCTTGCAAGTCCATCATCAGGTTCAGGACCTGTGCCTGGACCGAGACGTCGAGCGCCGACACCGCCTCATCCGCCACGATGAGGCGGGGATTGACGGCGAGCGCGCGGGCGATGGCCACGCGCTGACGCTGGCCGCCAGAGAGTTCGTGGGGAAAGCGGTTCATGAACTCGCGCGGCAGGCGGACCCGGTCAAAGATGTCGGCGACCCGGTCGCGCAGGTCGGCCCCGCGGGCAAGGCCGAAGTTCAGGATCGGCTCGGCCACCTGATCCTTGAGCCGGCGATAGGGGTTGAGGCTGGCGAAAGGGTCCTGAAAGACCATCTGCATCCCGGCCCGTGCCCGGCGCAGGTCGTGGCGGTTCAGCGCGCGGATATCCTGCCCGCCGATCCAGATCTCGCCCGACGCCGGCTCGATCAGCCGCAGGATCGACCGCCCCGTGGTGGACTTGCCGCAGCCCGATTCGCCCACCAGCGCCAGCGTCTCGCCCACGTTCAGCGTGAAGGACACATCCTCGACCGCATGAACCTGCGCCACGGTCCGCCGCAGGATGCCACCCTTGACCGGAAAGCGGGTCGTCAGGTTCTTCACCTGCAACAGCACCCCGGCCTTGCGCCGCGCCGCAGGCTCGGCCGCCCGCGCCGCCGCCGTGGCCCGCGCCGCTTCGTCCCCGATCAGGCGCATCTTCTCCGGCGCGCTGGTTCCCCGCATCTCTCCGAGTTTCGGGACGGCGGCGAGCAGCGCGCGGGTATAGTCTTCCCTGGGGTTCTCGAAAATCTCCTCGACCGTGCCGGTTTCGACGATCCGGCCGCGGTACATGACGACGACCCGGTCGGCCATCTGCGCCACCACCGCCATGTCATGTGTGATGAACAGCACCGCCATGCCGTTCTCGCGCTTCAGCCGATTGATCAGCGCGAGGATTTCCGCCTGGATCGTGACGTCGAGTGCGGTGGTCGGCTCGTCGGCGATCAGCAGGCGTGGTTCGCAGGCCATCGCCATCGCGATGACCACCCTCTGGCGCATCCCGCCGGAGAGTTCGTGCGGATACTGCCTGAGCCGGCGTTCGGGTTCGGGGATGCGCACCTGCCGCAACAGGTCGAGCGCGCGGCCCCGCGCCGCCTCTTTCGACAGCCCCTTGTGCAGCATCAGTCCGTCGGTCAGCTGCCGCTCGATGGTGAACACCGGGTTGAGCGAGGTCATCGGCTCCTGAAAGATCATCCCGATCTCGTTGCCGCGGATCTCTCCCATCACCTGCGGACTCGCGCCGGCGACATCCAGAAGGCTCCCGTCCGACCTCTGGAACGTCAGGCTCCCCCCCGCAATCCGCCCGCCGCCGAATTCGACCAGCCGCATGAGCGAGAGGCTGGTGACGGACTTGCCCGACCCGCTTTCGCCGACGACGCAGAGCGTCTCTCCGGGCTCGATCGCAAAGCTCACATCTTCGACCCCGGTGACGGTGCCGCCATCGGTGGCGAAGTCCACCTTGAGATGGTCGATCTCGACAAGCGCACCCATCGCCACCCCCTCACTTCGTCCGCGGGTCAAGGATGTCGCGCAGCACATCCCCGAACATGTTGAGGCCAAGCACGGTCAACGCGACCGCCGCCCCGGGCACCAGCGCGGTCCAGGGCGCGCGGTCAAGGTAATCGCGTGAAGCCTGGATCATCAGCCCCCAGCTGGCCGCCGGCGGCTGGGTGCCAAGCCCGAGGAAGGAGAGGCCCGCCTCGGCCAGGATGGCAAAGGCGACCGAAATCGTGGCCTGCACGATCACCGCTGGCATGATGTTGGGCAGGATGTGGCGCGTCAGGATCAGGCTGTCGGTCGTGCCGGCGGCGCGGGCGGCCTCGACATAGGGCATCTGCGCGACGCGCAGCGTCTCGCCCCGCACGATCCGGGCGAGGTAGGGGGTGAAGGCGACGCCGATGGCGATGATCGTGTTCTGGATGTTCGGCCCCAACACCGCGCTGATGGTGAGCGCGAGGAGCAGCGCCGGGAAGGCCAGCAGGGTATCGACCAGCCGCATCAGCACATTGTCGACCCGGCCCCCGACGTAACCCGACACCATGCCCAGCGGCAGGCCGATCAGGATGCTCATCAGCACCGCCGTCACCGCGATTTCGAGCGAGAGGCGCGCCCCGAGCAGCACCCGCACCATCAGGTCGCGCCCGAGCTGGTCGGTGCCGAGGGGGTGTTTCAGCGTCGGCGGCGACAGCCGCGCGGTCATGTCCATCGCGGTCGCCGCGTCGGCGGGGATGAAGACGGGGGCGAGGATGCCGATGAGCGCCATCACCGTCACGAGGGTGAGGCCGATCACGCCCTTGGTGGTCAGGAACCGCTTCACCGCCCTACTCCAGCCTGATCCGCGGGTCGATGGCGAGGTAGAGCAGGTCCACGACGAGGTTGGTCAGCATCACCACGGCGGCGATGACGAAGACGGTGGCCTGGATCAGCGGCATGTCGCGGTTGAGCAGCGCCTGATAGGTGAGCCAGCCCATGCCGGTATAGTTGAACAGGCTCTCCATCACGATGATCGACCCAAAGAGATAGCCGATCTGCAACCCCGCGATGGTGATGACCGGCCCGATGGCGTTGCGCAGACCATAGCGCCAGACCACCGTTCGTTCGGTCAGGCCCTTGGCGCGCGCCACGCGGATGAATTCCTGCCCCAGAATACCCGTCATCGTCGACCGCGTCATCCGCGTCAGATGCGCCATCAGCCCAAGCCCGAGCGCGAGCGAGGGCAGGAAGGCGTGGCGGATCGCGCCGAGAAGGTCCTCGGAGGGTTCGACAAAACCCGAGGAGGGAAACCAGCCAAGCCAGCGGGCGAAGACGAGGATCATCACGATCCCCCAGAAGAAGTCGGCAGGCTCACCCCCAGAAGCGAAGCCGAGGAGGCCGCAGTATCCTGCCAGCGGTCGCGATGCACCGCCGCCCAGACGCCCAGCGGCACGGCAAGCGCCAGCGCGATGGTCATCGACATGACCACGATGATGGCGGAGGCGGTGATCTTCTGGGCCAGAAGCTCGGCAATGGGTTTCTTGAAGATCAGGCTGTCGCCCCAGTCCCCCGTCAACATGCCGCCGATCCAGCGCCCGTATTGCACCAAGAGCGGATCGTTCAGGCCAAGCGACTGGCGCAGGCCCTCGAGCGCCTCGGGGTTGGATTGCGTGCCCATGATCATCATCGCCACGTCGCCGGGCAGGATGTTGGTGATCGCAAAGGTCACCAGCGTGATCAGGAACAGCGTGAGGACAACCGACAGGAGCCGGTTCAGGACATAGGTCATCGGCGCACCGCAAAGGCGAACCGGCGGGCCGGGACGGCCCGCCGGCAGTCAGTCCTTAGGCCTTCAGCCAGACCTTGTGGAAGTTCAGGTTCGAACCGTTGGGATGAACCACCGTGTCGAGTCCCATGACGTTCGGCTGCGCGCCGATGGTACCATTGCGGAACCACAGGACGATGTCATGCGCCTCGTCGAAGATCTGCTGCTGGACCTGCTTGTAGATCTCGGCCCGCGCCGCATCATCCACCGTGATGCGCGCCTTTTCGGTCAGTTCATCAATGACGGGGTCGTTGATGGCGCGGTAGTTGAAGGCGCCCTTGCTGTTCCACACGCTGTAATAGAGGAAGTCGGATTCCCAGAGCGTGAAGAAGTTCATCATCGTCATCTGGTAATCCTTGTCGACCCAGCACTGGCTCAGCCAGTCGGCCCAGGTCAGCTGTTCGATGGTCAGGTTGACACCTGCCATGCGGAACCATTCGGCCAGGATCTGCGCGCTTTCGACGTGGTAGGGATAGTTCGTCGTCACCTTGAACACGATGTTGAGCGACCCTTCCGGATAGCCCGCCTCGGCAAGAAGCGCCTTGGCCCCCTCGATATCCTGGGCGCGCTGGACAAGGGCCGAGTTATAGACCGCCGAGGTCGGATAGCTCGGGCTGGGCGAGGTCGCCCCCTGCCCCCAGAGCGCGCCCTGCATCAGCGCTTCCTTGTCGATGATCATGTCGAAGGCGATCCGCACCCGCTTGTCCTGGAAGGGCTCGTAGGTGTGGTTCATGTTGACGAAGTCGAAGTTGAGCGGGAACCAGGTCTTCACCTGAAGCGCCGCATCGCCCTGAAGCTCGGCCACCCGGTCAAGCGGGATGTCGTTGATCATGTGCAGCTCGCCCGTGCGCAGGCCCGTCAGCCGCGTCGTGGGCTCGGTGATCTCGCGCGCCAGCACGCCGTCGAGATAGGAGGGGCCGTCCCAGTACTCCTCATGCCGCGCCATCTCGACCACGGTGCCGACCTCGTAACGGACGAACTTGAACGGCCCCGCGCCCATCGGGTTCGTGCCCTGCGTCGGGCCGCTGTCGACGGGCATGATGACGCCCGCGCCGTTTTCGGCGAGCCGCGACAGGAAGGGCGCGTTGACCGCGCTCATCTTGATCACCACGGTCATGTCGTCGGGCGTCTCGATCGCAGCGACGTTGTTGAACACCTCGAAGTTGACCGCACCCGTCGCCGGGTCCTTGCAGCGTTCGAACGAATACTTCACGTCGGCCGAGGTCATCGTCGCGCCGTTGTGGAACTTCACGTTCGGCCGCAGCTTGAAGGTATAGGTCAGCCCGTCTTCCGACACCTCAAAGCTCTCGGCCAGCCCGGGGATCACGTTGAGGTTGGCGTCGACCGTCACGATCGAGGAATGGATGTTCTGCAGCACCCGGCCCGAGGACGCGGTTCCGGTCTGGTGCATGTCGAGGTTCTGGGTCGTCTCCGAATGGCCCCAGGTCAGCGTGCCGCCCGACACGGGCGTGTCCTGCGCCATCACCGGGCGCGGCATCATCGGGCCAAACAGCACCGATCCGCCCATGACGACGGCGGTCGTCTGAAGAAAGTCTCTGCGCTTCATCCTGTCCTACTCCTTGGATATCTGGGGTTGGGGTTGTATGGCCCGGATTTCGCGGTCCTGCCCGGGCTCGTTCTTTCTGCTCACGACGGAAATCCGGGGCGACGCTCCGCCACGGCCAGTTCGCGTTCAAGCGCGAGGCCAAGCGTCAGGATCGGCCCTTCGTCGAACAGGCGGCCCCAGAGCGAGATGCCCTGCGGCACGGTGAATGTGCGGCCCGCCTCATCAGCCTCGCCCGTGGTCAGCTTGCCCGAGCCGAGCGAGGCCATCCCCCGCGTGCCAAGGTCTTCGAACCCGGCCCGCAGATGCAGGCAGGGATGCCCGGTAAAGTTCGAGGCGATGAGCATCGGCCCCGTCATGAACGGCCCGATCAGCGCGTCGACCTGCGCGAAAAGGCCGTCCAGCGCCTCCATCACGCGGTAGCGCAGCCGGTCAAGCTGGACATGATCCACGGCCGACAGGAAGCGCGCCTTGCGCATGGTGTTGGGCCAGGCGCCGTCATCCTGCCAGGTCAGGGTGTCGTCGATGTCGTCGAGCGTCAGGTGTTCGAACATCGCCGCCGCCTCGGCATAAAGGATGTTCATCAGCGCGCCATAGGGCAGGTCGGGCAGCGAGACCTCCACCACCTCGGCCCCGATCCGCCGCGCAGCCTCCAGCGCGGCATGATCCACCGCCGTCGCGCCTGCGCCAAAGGCCTCGGGCAGATAGCCCAGGCGCAGGCCGGCGGTTCCGGCGGTTGCGTCGAAGACGAAGGGGGCGGCGATGGTCGAGCGGTCGGCGAGGTCGGCCCCGTTCAGGACCGAGAGCACGATGGCCGTATCCTCGACCGACCGGCAGATCGGCCCGACCTTGTCGAGCGTGTTGCAGAGCGCCATGCCGCCGGCCCGGCTGACCCGGCCGAAGGTGGGGCGCAGCCCCGTCGTGCCGCAGCGCTGGCTGGGCGAGGTGATCGAACCCAGCGTCTCGGTCCCGATGGAAAAGGCGCAAAGACCGGCGGCGGTGGCGCTGGCTGACCCCGCGCTCGACCCGCTGGAGCCTTCGTTGATGTTCCAGGGGTTGCGGGTGACGCCGCCATACCAGATGTCGTTATAGGCCAGCGCCCCGACCGTGGTCTTGCCAAGGAGCACCGCACCCGCCGCGCGCAAGAGGCGCACGATGGTCGCATCCGCATCCGGCACACGGTGGCGATAGGGCTCTGCTCCCCACCCGGTGACGATTCCGCGGGTGTCGAACAGGTCCTTGAGCCCGTAAGGTATCCCGTGCAGCGGGCTCAGATTCACGCCGGCCGCCATCAGCGCATCGGCCGCCGCCGCTTCGGCTAGCGCCAGATCGGGCGTGACCATCGCCCAGCATTCCAGCCGCGGCCCGATCGCCGCGATCCGGTCCAGATAGATCCGGGTCAGCCGCGTGCTCGTCAGCGCGCCGGTCCTGATCCAGTGGCCCAGACGCGCAACCGGGGCAAAGGCGATGTCCTCGTCGCTGTCAGGCAGCCGGTCACCGACAGATGACAGCCGCAGCAGGTCCGCCCCATGGGGCATCGCAAAGCCCGGCAGCCGCGGGTCGAACCGGCAGGCCATCGGCACGGCATTGTCATGGCGCAGCGCCCGGCTTGCTCGCGCCGAGGCGATCTGACCTTCGAGGTTCTCCACCATCTGCGCGCGTTCGGCGGCGGTATAGGCCACACCCATCAGCGTCTCGGCGGCGGCGATCGTCTGGGCGGAGATGTTCATCCCGGCGGTCCTTTCCCGGCTTGTCCGCGTGCGGGCAGGATGCGCCGCAGATTGTCGGCCAGCGTCGTCAGATGCGCGCGCATCGCGGCCTCGGCCGCGCCGGCCTGACCCGCCGCGATGGCGTCGATGATGGCGCGGTGGGCCGCGTCGTTGACCTTGAGAGTCGCCACCGAGCGCGCCCGCGCCCGCCATTCGCGCCAGCTTTCGTCGTTGCGGATCTCGTCGAGCATGGCGAAGGCGGCGAGCAGCGGGCGGTTGCCCGCGGTCCGCGCGATGAGCCGGTGCAGGGCGCCGTCCCAGAGCTCCATCTCCTCGGGCGCGACGGCGGCGGCGGTGCGGCGGGCGAGGTCGCGCATCCGCGCGACATCCTGCGGGCCGGCGCGGCCGGCGCACATCGCCGCCAGCGTGGGCTCGACGCAGATGCGGGCCTCCATCACCTCGACGACATCGGTCTCGCCCACGATTTCGGCCGCGAGGGCCTGGGTCGGGTCGGG
>JBEIDZ010000004.1:0-22560 GCA_040383215.1 Paracoccaceae bacterium
CCAACGTAAGAGCCGAGTCAGGATTTCGGCGTCTTTCCAAAGCGATAGCGTTTCTTCTTTCCCGCTTGTGCCGTTTCTGTGCCAACCGGCCCGCGCTGGGCGTCCAGCGCATCGGCGATCTGCCGGCCCGCGTCGTCGTGAACGTAGGTGCCCATGAAGAGCCCCGCGCTGGCCCATCCCCCTGCCACCATCGCCCCCTTCACCGTCGCCCCCGGCAGCTTCATTGCATTTGTCGCATAGCTATGCCGACCGGCGGAATGCGTCGTGCGGGCCTCGATCTTCGCCCGTGCGCAGACCCTGGCCATGGCCCGGTTGACGGCGGCAGGATCGGTATACCGAAACACCGGCAAGCCCGGCTGCGGTGACAATGCGCCGATGCGCAGCACCAGCTCGGCGGTCAGGTGACGGACGGACCATTCATCGGTCTTCGTCTTCGCAAGGACGGCGATCCGCTTGGCCAGATCGACGTGGTCGCCCAGCAGGTGGACGGCCTCGCTGCGGCGGGCGGCGGTCTGGTGCATGAAGAGGACAATGGCGGCCAAGTGAGGCAGGCCGTCCTTGTCAGCCTGCGCAAGGAAGGCGTCGAGCCATGCCCGGTCCACCGGCTTGTGCTTGCGGCTGCGCGGGACTGGGAAGGACTCGACCGCGATCCGCTGGCACCAGCCCAAGGCGGCCCCGTGATTGATCACGGCCTTCGTGGGGGTCAGGACTTGTCGGTTTCGAGTGGCGGCCTGCGCGCCGGGCAAGAGCGCCATCGCGGCTGCCCTGACCTCGCCCGGCGTGATCGTGGCCAGCGCGCGGCCCCGGAAGTGGAGCAGGATCGGCGGCAGGAACCGGCCTTCGCCGCCCTGCTCAAGGTAGCTCAGGGCCGCTTCGTCAAAGGTTCGGACGGCCGCTTCACCAAAGGCGTGACGTTTCCAGAGGCGCGCTTCAAGCTGCGCGCGGAGGGTTTCGGCTTGGGCTTTGTCGCCAGTGCCAAGGCTTTTGCGAATGCGCTGTCCGGCGACGGTGCCAGTGGCATGCCATGTGTCGCCGCGTTTTGTGAGACGGAGGGGCATGAGAGGCGCTTTCGGATAGCGGCGATGTGTTCGGGGTAGAAGACCTTGCGGTTGCCGCGCGGCTCATAGTCGCCGGGTCTCACCGCGTCCGTCAAGGTCCGCCGGCTGATGCCGAGCGCACGGGCCGCGCCGTCCATGTCGAGCGGCTCGATAGCCCAGGCGGGAAGGGGCCGCGCGGCTGGCACGTCAGGCTTTCCCGACCTTGGCCGCAAGTTCGGCCACGCGACACAAGCCTATCACTGCCCCTCCCCTTCGATCTCCGCCACTTCCCATTTCCCGTCCCGCCGTTCCAGCGCGGCGCCGGTGGGGGTCATGACAGGGCCTCCACCATGCGGAGGCGGTCAAAGATCAGCTCGCCGCAGTTGACGGCCCAGCTATTGCCGAGGGCCTTGTATCGCGGCCCGTCTGCCGCCCGCTTGTTGCGGTAGGGGATGTCGGTCCAGCCATCGGGGAAGCCTTGCAGGCGTTCGCATTCGCGCGGGGTCAGGCGGCGAACGGCCAGAGGCATAGCCAAGTGCGGCTGGCAACTCGTCGCAGGGAGTGTGTGATGGACGGACGGATCGGGCTGCGAGCGATTGGTTTTGCTCGTGATCTGGTTGAGATCGAAGGCCACCGCCTGCACCTTGTTGCGCGCCTCAAGCGTGTATGCCGCGCCGTCCTGCCGATAGCCTGCGCCTTGCGGCCCGTTGTCCGGGTTTTCGCTCACAGCGCGTTCCTGAATGGCCACCGCAGGCATCACGCCAGCGTTCGCATGGCTTCCCGAATGACCGCCTGCCCGTAGTGTCGGGCTGCAATCTTCCATCGCATCCCCGCCGTAGTCCTTGGCTGAGAAGGCGATCGGCACCAACGGCGTCCCGCGTCCAGTGCCGTCCTCGCTGGCGCCGTGCCACCCGCTGCGCAGGCGGGCAAGCTCCTGCCAGCGGGCCAAGGCTTGCCGATGCGCTGCCAGCGCCGCAGTGACCTCAGCGTTGCCCTCGTGGGCGTCGTCTGGCCATGTGGACGCTTCATAGGCCATTGGCCCGTAGGCGCCCCTCAGCGCGGCGTGTAGCGCGCTCTCGGCCGCCACGCGGGCGCCGTGCAGTTCGTCGAGTGTCGGGGTTGTCATGGCTTTCCCTCTGCGGTGCTCATGCGGCCTTTGCCGCCGTCTCGGCCTCGGCCCTTGCGGCGGCCTCGGCTTCGGCCATGGCCCGCGCGATCTCCTCGGCATCGGGCGCGGGGGCCGCATCATCGGCGGACAGGCCCGCGAAGGGGTCGGGGTCATCCTGGGCGGCGGCGCGGCGATCTGCGTCCTGCGCGAGCGAGCGGAGTTCGTCGAGGATCGGGCGCACGGCATCGCGCGCGGACTTGCCCTCGGCGGACTGCCACCAGACGGTGAAGGTCTCGGTCCCGCGGCGGGCCTGATCCCGGGCGGCGTCCATCACCGACTTGCGGCGCTGCGCCTCGCCCTGGCCTCTGGCCCATTCGGCCATGGCCCGGCCCGTCGCCTCGGTCATCGGGATCGCCGGGTCGAAGAGTGCGCGGAACTGGTCGGCGCACTTGATCTGCCAGACGGGGCAGCCCGGCGCGCGGGGGTCGAGCATCATCATCGCCGTCATCTCGAAGATCAGGTCGCCATCGGCGGCCACGTCATAGGGCACGTCGGCGCGGCGGGTCTTGGTCGGGCGGGCGTTCCGGCCGCTCTTGATGTCCTGCATGACCGGCTTGGCGCGGGTGCAGATGACGATGTTGAGCTGCGCCCGCACGATCCGGTCGATCAGGCGGCGGTAGCGCGGCTTGACCTCGGCCCAGGCCAGCTGTGACCGCGAATCGCGCTTGCTGTCATCGCCGCGGGTCAGGCGGTCGAGGGTCTGCGCATGCAGGTCGAGCACCCCGCCCACGCCCTCCCAGGCATGCGAGAAGGAGTCGATGACCAGCACCGGCAGGCGGGCGGCCTCGGCGGCGTCGATGACCTCGATCCAGCGCTCGGGGCCGAAGCCCACGACCTTGCCCGCGTCATCGGTCGCGCGCAGGTCATAATGGGCCATTTCGGGGAAGGCGTCGCGGTAGTGCAGGGCGCGGCGGTTTTCGGTGTCGACATAGCCGATGGGCGCGCCGGGGCCGCCTGCGACAACCTCGGCCATGCCGCGCGCGACGCGCAGGCCGGTGTAGGTCTTGCCGGTGCCGGAGGTGCCGGACAGGCCGAGGGTGACGGTGAGCGGGTCCGTGATCTGACGGACAGGGACAAAGCGGATCATGCCTGAACTCCTTGGGGTGATTGCCACCTGAGTGCGGCGGCGAGGATGTCGCGCCCGTGGCGCTGACGGTAATCGGCTTCGCGGCTTTCGCGGTCGAGCCATGCGGTTTCGTGCCAGCCCGGAGGATCCACGATGGCGATCTCGGAGGACCAGCCGGGCCAGTCGTTCGCATCGAGGCACTGCCGCCAGATGGCGCGCGCGCGGCGCAGCTTCTTGCGACCGATCTCGAGCGCCGCGCCCGACAGTTCGACCACGGCCAGACAATGCGGGCGGGCCTTTTCCAGCAGCACGAAGCGGTAGCGCCACTCGCCGGGGTAAAGCGCCGTCAGGCCGTCGAGGTAGTGGGCGGCGCGCAGGTCCACACCCTGCGCCATGGCACTGCGCACCCATGCCTCGGGGTCGGCATAGCCTGAGACCGTCTTGAGGTCGTAGGCCACGCCCGCGGCGAGGTCCATGCAGTCGGGGCGGCACCGGTTGGAGACACCGTCGGCCTGCCAGAACAGCGAGAGCTCGTTCGTCCCGGCCTCGGCCCCGCGGGCAAAGGGGTCACCGATCCCATGCGCCGTCATCTGGCGGCGGGCGGCATCGACCATGCGCCGCACATCATCGACCTGCAGCCGGGTAAGCGGTACAAGCCCGGCGTCGCGCGCCTCGTCACGCGCCTGTTGCGCGGCCTTGGTGCGGTAATCATCCGCGTCGATCTCGGCGATCTCGGCACCCACGCCTGTCATGAGCATGTGGGCGGCCAGTCCGATGTCGAAGGCGGCTTTCTCGTCGGGCTCGTGATCGGGGTTGAGGCTCGGGCTTGCCTCCCGCGCATGGGCGGGGCTTGCGGCAATGAGCAGATGCGCGATGGAGGCCGAAAGGCTTGGCTCGCCCGACTGATCGGCGGCATAGGTCTCGGCGCTGACATTGTGGGCGCCGACGCCAAGGCAGGGCGGCTCGTAATACATCGACACGTTCGCCGCGATTGTGTTGGGCTCGCCATTTACTGACATCGTGCATCCTCTGATGGTATGGGTGCGCCCCCGGGCGGGAGGAGAGGAGGAAACCCGGGGGCGCGTATCTGACGCGGTAAGTGGCGCGTCAGAAGCCGAAGCCGTGGGCGACAAAGAGCGCGGCGGCGAAAGCGGTGAACAGGGCAAGCCCGGCGCGGATGTTGCCGCGACTTGGCGGGGGCAAGTTGCCGCCCGAGCGCAGGTCCGCAAAGCGGGGGAGTTCGGCCCGGCGGGTCATGCTGCCGCCTCGGCCATATCTTCGCGGGCCTGATCGTCCGCGCCGCCCGCGGCGTCGAGCAGCAGATCGGCGTCGCCGTCGAGCAGCATGTCGGCGAGCCATGCCGGGCAATCCAGCCGCTCACCCTTGGGGCCGGTGATCGTCGCTCTCAGGTCGGTGATCACGTCTCCATCATCAGCGGTCCAGCCGCGATCAACGGTGAAGTGGAACTCCACTTCGACGCACCGCTCAAGTGGTGTGGAATAGCCGCTCATGCCGCCACCTCGAACAAGGCCTCGGCAGTCGCGGGGGCGACCTCGGGCGCGGGGGGAAGGGGCAAGAGCGTCAAGCCGAGCGCGGCGGCAGCTTGCTCCATTTCCAGGACTGCGGCTTTGAAGTGGGACGCCTCAGCGCCATGGCTCTCAGCGTAATACGCCGCGACCATGTATTCGGTCGCGCCTCTGAGGCGGTGCATCGCCGTCCGCTTGTCATCGGGGGTTACCATCGGTGATTCTCCCATGCGCCAGGGTGGCGCTATGGGGAGAAGCTATAGGAACATAATCCTACTGTCAACTTGTATAGGAATTAAATCCTATCAACCTACCTCTGTCTGTCCGTCGCTGATCGAATCACCAAGGCCGGAGAGGAAAGCCCCATCACTGGACGACGTTCACGGCGCTGAAGGACCGGCCGTCCGTGCTGCTCATCTCGCAGGTGAACGTCTCGATGGCCATACCGCCAAAGCCGTTTTCCGCTCGAACGACCGCCAGCACGATGTAGAGCGGCGGATCGTGCTGAACTGGCCAAGTTGGTTGATCCAGCATTTCGGCGGAGGATGGGTTTCGAAGGATGCGCTTGATCGCGTCGCCGCATAGGACACGTGCCATTGGCGCGGCGTCGCGCGGACTGTCATCGGGTATGTCCAAGGACCACAAAAGCCAGGCTAACCCGATGATCGGTATTGCCACGATCACGCCGATTATCGCCAGGATGACCTTGAAAACCCTCATTCCTCACATCCTCTTGCCCGCCCAAATCACTTTGCCGATCACGTCGATGTCGCTCACCGCCCGTTCGAACTCGGGGAACTCCGCCCGGTTGTCCGAGATGATCCGCACAAAGCCTGTCTTCGAGGCGCGCGACACACGCTTCACATGAAGGGTATCATCCATGCGCAGAACGAAAACCCCGTCATAACCGATCTGACGCTTGCTGCGATCAATCATCACAATGTCGTCGTTGTCGAGCGTGGGCACCATCGACTTTCCCTTGACCGAAATGATTTCAAGGTTCGACGGATGCACCGTGGTGATGCTGCGCAGGTAGTCCGGCGGGAAGGCCAACTTATAGGCGACCGCCTCATACTCCGGCACGACAGCTCCATGACCAGCGCGGGCTTCGATGTCCCATACAGGCACCAGCGTCTCCCCGTCCTCCGCCTCGCCGTCGTGGTTGATCGGGCGGGGCGCGCTCTCGCCAGCGCCTGAGGCGATGACCTCTTCAACCGTGCGACCCAAAGCCTGCGCGATCCTGGCGGCAGTGTTCATCTTGGGCGCCCCGACCTCTCCCTTCAGCATCTTTCGAATTGTCGAGTTGTCGAGACCGGCATCGGTCGCAACGGTTGCGGGCTTCAAGGCCGCATCAGCAGCAAAGATGGCCCGCAGGCCCTTGATGAACGGGTCACTTGTCATGTGGGAACGCTGTCCTACGATGATCACGTCCGCCACAGGAAAGATTTCCATTGCCGACTTAGGAAAACATTCCTATGTAAGTTGTCATGGTCGACGATCTCATCATCGAAGCGGAGCGGTACTGCGAAGCGGCAGGTATCAAGCTCAGCACCTTGGGGCAGTATGCTGTCTCCGACAAAACGCTGTTCACACGCCTGATCGGGGGCGGCACCTGTCATGTCCGCACGGTCGAGCGGGTGCGCGCCTACATGGCCGAGAACCCAACCACCAAGCGTGAACGGGACGCGGCATGACCACCGCGCCCCGTCATTCCTTCCTGTCTGCTGTTTCGTCTGTCCGTTCACGGGACACAGATGGAGCATGCCGCATGAAGAATCCTGCATATTCTGCAGCCGACCACGCCACCGCCTCGCGGAGGTGGTTCGCGGCGATGCTGTGGCGTGCCTTTCCGTCCGCGTCCGAACATGAGCTTTCCCACAAGGCCGCCCGAGCCCTCGATGTCTCGCCGCGCCAGGTCGTGAACTGGCTGCGCTGCGAGCATGACGCGAGCCTGCGGTATGTCACCGCCGTGATGACCATCGCCGGGGCAGAGGTCGTCCTCGGCCGGGTGGAGGGCCGCAGATGAGGACGCTCACCTACATCCTCGCACGGTTCTACGAGGCAAGGGCCCTGCGCGCCCTCCGGCGTTACCTCACCCTCAAGACACAGGCGCAGAAGTTTTTTTCCCGGCTGGACCGGAGGTCGGAATGACGCTTCCCGCCGGGCCCTTCTCGATCATCCTGGCCGATCCGCCGTGGCGGTTTTCGTCCAACAGCGACGCAAGGCCAGGCCGCAATCCGCGGCGCCATTATCCCTGCATGACCGACGCCGAGATTGCGACCCTGCCGGTGCGCGGGATTGCTGCCCCCGATGCGCTGCTTCTGATGTGGACGACGGCCCCGATGCTCGTCCGGTCCCTGCCGATCCTGCCCGCCTGGGGGTTCCGCTATGTCTCGCAGCTGGTCTGGGTCAAGCACGCCATCGGGACGGGCTTCTGGGTGCGCAACCGCCATGAGCTGATCCTCATCGCGACGCGGGGGCGGTTCGCCTGCCCGCGCCCCGCGCCCTTCGGTGACTCGGTCATCGTCGCGAACCGGCGCGAACATTCCCGCAAGCCGGACGCCCTGCATGCGTTGATCGAGGCGGTGCCGGCATGGGCTGGCCTGCGCAAGGTGGAACTGTTCGCCCGCGCCCCGCGCGAGGGCTGGATGACCTGGGGCAACGACGCCGGGCGATTCACCCCAAGGGTGGCCGCATGACGCCCGCCCGCGATACGGAGGCGCGCATCCGCGCCGGATGGCGTCCGACCATCGCCGAGAAGATCAGGGCCACGCCGACGCTGGAGGAGCTGGAGGGCCTGCTCGGGGGGCTGAAAGCCCGGGGCTATCCGTTGACCACGGACGACATGGAGGCCCTGCAGGACGCGCGGCTGCGCTTTGGGGGCAACCGATGACCGCTTTTGACATGATGATGGCGCAGATGCGGGAGGTGGCCGCCGAGGAAAACGTCCGCGCCGGGCTGCACAGAGTTCCGCGGCTGCCGGAGTTGGCGCCGAAAACGACGGGCCGCAAGCCCACTCCGATCAACGTCGTGAGGGCGGCAGAAAGCGTCCCGTTATGGGATCGACGCACAAAGAGAGAGAAGGCAAAGATTATCCAGATGCGGCGGCGCGAGATTGTCGAGTTGCTGTCGCAAGGTCTGACCCAGAACCAGATTTCAGACCGGCTTGGGATCGTGATCGGGACGGTGCAGAACGATGTGGCGCGCCTGCGGACGATGGGCGTGATCGGATGACCTTAGCACGCATAAAGATGATCGAGACGCCTGAAGACCGGGCTGTTGCCGACCGCGCCTTCACCGGCGCAGCGGGCGAGCTTCGGTCATTTGTCGAGCGGTTCGAGGCTCTGGAAGCCGAGCGCCGCGACATCTCCGACCTGATGAAGGAGGTGATGTCGGAGGCGAAGGGTCGCGGTTACGACGTCAGGCTGTTGCGCAAGGTCATCGCGCTTCGCAAGCGCGACAAGGACGACCTCGCCGAAGAGGAGGCGGTCCTGCAGATGTATCTCGAAGCTCTCGGGATGGTCTGATGCTGCCGCTCGATATCCCCGAGGCCCGCAGGCCCTGTCATCATCGCCGCGACGTGGAGGGCCCGATCCATCGGGCCGTCATATCCTATCTGCGGCTGACGCTGCGCGGGGCGGTCATCCATCACAGCCCGAACGAGGTCGGGGTCAAGGGCAGGGACATCGCCCGGGCGATTGCCAAGGCCAAGCACAACGGCATGGTCGTCGGCTTTCCCGACATCATCATCATCTGGCGCGGCCGGATATGGACGTTCGAGGTCAAGGCCCCGGGACGGAAGCCGACCGAAGAGCAGGAGCAAGTCGGGGTCAGGATCATCGCCCAAGGCGGCCGCTGGGCCGTCGTGCGGTCGGTGGATGACGCGGCGGCGCTGGTGCGGGAGTGGTCCCTCGAAGACGGTCTGCGCGGCGTCGAAGTGATGGGGGTGACCCGGTGAGCATCCGCCTTATGGCTGCCATTTTCGAGTCTGATCTCGCGCCGACCGAACGGCTTGTGATGCTGGCCCTTGCCGATCACGCCGACGATTCCGGTCGGTGCTACCCGTCGATTCGTCGAC
Source organism: Paracoccaceae bacterium (assembly GCA_040383215.1). Classification (GTDB taxonomy): domain Bacteria; phylum Pseudomonadota; class Alphaproteobacteria; order Rhodobacterales; family Rhodobacteraceae; genus JBEIDZ01. Next base: position 8,876 of record JBEIDZ010000004.1, read on the forward strand.
TCCAGGACCGGACAGGACTCAGTGACAGGGGGGTGCAAAAGGCCCTCTCGCGCCTGCTTGAGTCCGGTTTCCTGCGGGCCGAGATTGGGGGCGGGCGGGCAAAGTCGAACCTCTACACGATCACCATAAACCCCGAACAGGGTTCACCCTTTGGACCGGATAACCCCGAACAGGGTTCACCCTTTCCCGACGACAAACCCCGAACAGCGTTCCCCGTTTCGGTCGAAAACCCCGAACCACGTTCGGAAAACCCCGAACCACGTTCACCCGAACCATCAAGAACCACCATAGAAAGAAAGAAAGAGAGTGCTAACGCACTCTTGCGCATTCCTGCCGGGTTCGATGCGTTCTGGCAGACCTACCCGCACCGCGGCGGGGTGAAGAAGGGCAGGAAGGCCGCAGAGGCGGCATACCTCAGGGCCGTCAAGGCCGGCACGCCAGCGCCGGACATCCTCGCCGGTGCGGAGCGATACCGATCCGACCGGCAGGCCCTCAGCGGCTATGCCAAGGACCCGGCCACCTGGCTCAATCAGCGATGCTGGGGCGACGACATCGAGCCCGAAGCGAACATCATCAAGATCGGAGGTAGCAATGGACAATCGCCACGCTCTGGCGCCGCTTTCGGCGCAGCCCACCGCGAATACACGCGCCGTCTCGCTGCAGGACAGATCGACCGCGGACCTGACCCAAGCGATCCGTTCCCCGGGGGATGAGGCCTACTGCCTTGACCGCGCCCGGGCCGTGCTGCGGCTCTTCTACGACCCCAACATGGGCGAGCTTGACCGCGCCGAAATGCTGGACGAGTTCGGCCGGGCTCTGCGCGACTTTCCCCGATGGGCCGTGGCGCAGGGCTTTGATCGTTGGGTGAAAGAGCAGCGGCGGCGGCCGGCCCCGGGTGAGATCGTGGACCTTGCCAGGCAGGCGATGCGCCGGGTGACCGACGAGCTGGCGCAGCGTGCGAAGGCCCTTCGCGGGCCAGAGCACGAGACCCGGCAGATCGTCACCGCAGAGCAGCGGGCGCAAATCCTGGAGGAGGCCGGGTTCACCGCTGCCCGGCTGGCCGCAATCAGCGTCAGGCCGATGTCGGCAGCGGAGGCGTGATGGACCGTTCACCGCCGACTGCAATGACCATGCAGAGTGAATCCGACCACTCTGGCAGTAAGCCCACGACCCAAGCTCCGGCTGTGTCCAGCCGCATCGCAAAGGTGGTCGTTCACAAACCCCGTGTGGTGCGCGAGAGCATCTTGCAGGGAGTCTCCAAGATCGACGCGATCAGCCTCCCTGCCGCGCCTTGGGACGTGATCGAGGCGGTGGCGACTCGCTCCAATCTCTGCGCCGTACCGGGGTGCGGGGTAGAGCTTTCGAGGTGGGCAAAAACGGGGGTCTGCCGGCAGCACAATCACGCGCGCGGCTTCTGCCAGTGCATGCGGTGCCGGGGGCTGCGGCAGTGACGCGCCTGGTGTCGAACATCTACCACCTTGCGCACTCGCCTTCTCCTGTCGGCGTCGAGGCCGAACGCCGAAACATGGCCGTGCGGGCCGAGGTCTGGCACAAGCTCGGGGTCGCCGTCCTGGACCCCGAGGACATCGCCGACGACTGGCTGCGGCGGGCCATTATCAGCGAGGCAGAGCGGCGCTTCGGCCGCCGTGGGAGGGCAAGGCCATGAAGATCACAGCACCTGAGTCCGTGCATCAAGTCGAGGTCAGGGCGGTGCAGTCCCCCGGCCCATACGGCGGGCAGCGCGCGATCGCGATCTTCCTCTGCGCCGAGGACGGCACGCGCCTCGCCACGGCGTTGTTGTTGCCGGCGGCCGCCGCAATGGTCGCGGCCGCGGTAATCGGACAGTGCGAGCATACCGAAACCGACGCACCCCTGCCGGTCTTGGAATTCGAGCGGCTGACATTGCAGTGATGGGGGTCGCGGTGAAGCTCTCCCACGATCTCCGCCGCGCCCGTCCGGCACTAGGGGCCATGCCCGTGCAGGCTGCGCTCGAATGGGCCTTCCGGCGCGAATGCGCGCAGCTCGATTTACCCCCACGGTCAGGCGACCTAGACGAGATCGGCTTTGGCTTCGGGATGGAATACGTCCTGCTGCAAAGGGCGAAGCTTGGCGGGGTGCGGATTGATACGAGCATCGGGCGCAGCGAACCCCATGAGGACGCCGAAACCATCGCGGCCATCGTGGCCAACCTCGCGGATATCGTCGGCGGCCGGTTCATGGCGACGGTCGTTGCCGGTCACGCTCGCGCCGGGACAACGCCCGATTGGCTCCCAGGGGTCAAGGCTCGGGTCGTGCCGGTCGAGTGGCGCACGAACAGTCACGGGACGCGCGCCGCGACCGAGGTCATCGGACACTATCGGGCTGTCTCGCGCGGCCGGAAGGTCGAGCGGGAAATCCTCTGGTGTCCGGTGACGTTCGATCCTCATCCGCACCTGATCGAGCAGAGGCGGACGGCCTATATCGAATGGTGGTTCGCGCTGTCAGAGATCAGGCGCAACCTGCAGGCCTGCGGGATGCTGCGGGAAATCTCGATCACCGACGCGATGCCCCCCCGCGCCCCGTGGAAAAAGTCCGCTTGACAGCGAATCGGCTAGCCCTCTAGACAAAGTGCCAGTAGCCCCGGTGCGCCTAGAGCGGCCGGGGCTTTGTCTTTCTGGTGGCGAGGGTCTAGCGCCGGGCGCTGGCAATCGTGCCGGTGCGGTCGAAGCTGAAACTCTTCAGTTCCTTCTGCCATGGCTTGCGGCGATCCTTGAGGATCACCTGACCGGTGCGCATGCTGACATTGGCGCGGAAGGCGCGGGCAAGATCAGCATCGGACCATGCGCAACCCGGAACCGGGTGCGGGAAGGCATTGCGGCGCATCCAGTCCAGATCAGGGGCCGCAGGGGCAGGCTTGGCGCGCGCCTTGCGGTCGGGCTTGGGGGCGGCCACAGGGGCCGGTGCTGCCGCCGGCATGGTCCGGGCAGGGGAGAGCAGGGCGAAGGCGCGGGCCATCAGGGCGCGGACAGATGACATGGGCGGGGCTCCATGGGACAGGTGAAGGCCCCGGCGCATGTCCGGGGCCGGTGTGATCAGCGGGCAGGGGCGGGGCGGCGCATCATGTAGGTGATGCGATAGGAGCTGGTCCGATACTTGGCGCGATCCTCCGCAAGGGTGCGACCGGCGGGGCTCGCTTGGTCAAAGATCAGGCCATCCCACACAATGAAGGCATGACCGGCGATGACACAGAACAGGCGCTCGGCCTTGCCGACCGACTCGGCGAGAAGGGCGGGAACAGACTTGGAGGTGGCGGCGGCCTTTACCGTGAAGCCAAGTTCGGTCGCGCAGGGGACATACTGGCTGACATAGGTGCTGCCCGACCAGTTCCGGCTCCGGCCCCGGCCAAGGATGGGGGCGACTTCGGCATAGGGCTTGTCCAGAAACATGCACATCGCGACCACACCGCAGTTGCGCTGGAAAAGCGGCGCATCCTTGGGGAAAAGCGGGCCATTGCCGCGAATGTGGCGATCCAGAAAGTCGCCGATGCGGCACAGGATGCGCTCGCGCAGCGGCTTGGCGGCGATGACCTCGCCATAGGTCTTGCTGCCTGCCAGGTATCCGATCTTGTGAGCCATAGCGATTCTCCCTTGCTATGGATTATGTATAACATGGTTATGATGTGCATGCAGCAAAAAATGAGCATGATGAGCAGTTAATTCATGTTGACATGCGGCGCATGTTGCCCATGATGCAGGGCATGATGAAACCGCGAAACATACCCATGCCCGATTCGCTCCTGGCCGCAGTCGACAGGTGGCGGGCGATGCAACCCGATGTGCCGAACAGGTCAGAAGCGATCCGCCGGCTGATCGAGGCCCAGCTCGTCGCCGTGGGGATCGAGGTCCCCAATGGCGAATAGGCAACCCTCCGGCGAAGAGGTGGTGAGGCAGGTGAGGGCCGAGACCGGACCCGGCACGATGCTCGCATTCTCGACTGGCAAGGACAGTATCGGCGCGGCGCTTGCCCTGCGCCGGGCCTTCGACCGGGAAGGCGTGACGCCGTTCTATCTCTACCTCGTCCCGGGTCTCGAGTTTGTCGAAGAGTCGCTGGACTACTACGAGCGAAAGCTCTTCGGCGGGCAACGCATCATCCGCATGCCGCACCCGTCGCTGTATCGCTGGCTTAACGCCTACCTGTTCCAGCCGCCGCACCGCGCGGCCGTCATCTATGCGGCGAAGCTGCCGACCTTTGACTATCGCTTCGTTCACGACCTGATCCGCGACCAGTGCGGCATTCCCAAGGCGCTTGTCGCGACTGGAGTCCGCGCCGCGGACTCGCCGATCCGGCGCGTGTCGATCATGCAGCACGGGCCGATCTTGCGGCAGAAGGGCGAATACTTCCCGATTTGGGATTGGAACAAGGAACGTCTCGTCAACGAGATCAGCGCCGCAAAGGTCAAGCTGCCGGTTGATTACAGGATCTTCGGCCGGACGTTCGACGGGCTGGATGCCCGCTTTCTGATCCCGATGCGCAAGCATCTGCCCCGCGACTTCGCGCGCCTGCTGGAATGGTTTCCTCTGGCCGAGGCCGAGATTTTCAGAGCTGAAAGGTTGAGCCTGTGAAACCGCCATCCTTCAAGGTCCCGACCTTCAAGGCCCCGAGCTTCAAGGTGTCGGGCGCAAAGCGGCCGCCTCTGCCGGCGATGGAAAAGGCCCCCGATCCCCTCAAGGGGGTGGAGATGCCGGAAGACATCGAGGCCAGCGCGGCGACCGAACTTGATGCGGTCGCGGCCGGCTTTCGCGAGCGGGCTGCAAAGGAGGCTGCCCGCTTCAATGATGCCACCGACACCGGTTATTACACTTGCCTGGTCTTTGAAAACCGGGCGCAGCTCGACGCCTTCCTCAAGGCCCTTGATCTCGACAGCAAAGGCGAGCTGTATCTTGACGGTCGCGAGGTCGCGGCCCGGATGGGAATCACCATCGAACCGGCAGACCGGATCGCCCCTGCGCCGCCGCGCCTCGATCGCGACTTCGTGCGCATGACGCGCTAAACCGCTTCCACTTGGAAGGCCCACCGCCCGCCCTCACCGGCGGGCTTTTTCTTGTGTTCAACTCAAGGAGATCGCACCCATGCGCACCCTTTTCCGCCGCGCCCGCAATGCCATCGGTCGGGGCATCAACTTCATCACCGGCCGCCGGCCGCCGGACGTCGTGCGCCCCTCGGTTGCCGCCGGCCGCTCGTCTGGATCGTGACGCCGCCATATGAGCGAAGAGCAAGCCCTCGGGCCGAACGGGGAACCGCTCGGACCCGAGACCGACGACAATCCAGGCCTCACGGCCGAACTGCTCTGGAAGATCGCGACGGGCGAAGAGCCGTGCGAAGATGAAGGGCTGCGCCGGGAAGCGCGTCGCTATGCCGCCCTGCGCTTGCGACAGGAGGGCTACGGCTACCGCGACATAGGGCAGGCCCTTGGCTGCTCGTCGGGGTGGGCTTGGAAACTTGTCACCGATGAGGTGAAGCGGACGATCCGCGAGCCCGCCGATGCTACGCGCCAGCTCCACCTTGCCCGGCTTGAAGCGATGTTGCAGCCGCAGCTTGAGCGCGCCAACGACGGCGACACCTTCGCGGTCACGGCCGCCCTGCAAATCATGGCGAAGATCGAGAACCTGCTCGGGATCGTGCCGCTGCCGCCTCCGCCTGGCAGCGATGCGCCGCCACTCTCGGTCACGTTCGAGATCGCGCCCGCTTCGGGGTCCATTCGTGTCACTCGGGCTGAAGGTTAGCGCGGCGCAGGGGCGCTTTCTGCAGCTCCCCGACAAGTTCAAGGCCTTTGTGGGCGGCTTCGGGTCCGGCAAAACCTACGTCGGGGCGCTCGACTCCCTGATCTTTGCCGGCAAGCATCCCGGCTATGTGCAGGGCTATTTCGCGCCCACCTATCGCGACATCCGCGACACATTCTGGCCGACGCTGGACGAGGCGGCCTTCACTCTTGGCTTCTCGGTCAAGATCCACTCCACCGACAAGGAGGTCACGCTAACCCGGTCAGGGTTCCACTATGGGACCATCATCTGCAGGTCGATGGACACACCCGGCAGCATCGTGGGCTTCAAGATCGCGCGCGGCCATATCGACGAGATCGACGTGATGCCGACGCACAAGGCGGCCGCCGCCTGGAACAAGATCATCGCCCGCCTGCGGCTTGTCGTGCCCGGGACGGTCAACGGCCTGATCGTCACGACCACGCCCGAAGGGTTCAAATGGACCTATGAGGCCTTTGCCCGCGCGCCCCGTGCGGGTTACGGCATGGTGCAGGCCTCGACCCATGAGAACGCGGACCATCTGCCGCCTGACTACATCGAGTCGCTCAAGGCCTCATACCCGGCCGAGCTGATCGAAGCCTATCTCATGGGCGAATTCGTCAACCTGACCAGCGGAACGGTCTATCGGTCCTACGACCGCCAGGCCTGCCGGTCGGCCGAGACCATGCGCCCCGGCGAGCCGCTGCATATCGGGCAGGATTTCAACGTCGGCAACATGACCTCGATCATCAACGTCTATCGCCCCGAAGGGGTGGGGCCGGACAAGGTGCAAAGGGGCTGGCATGTGGTCGGCGAGCTGGTCGGGGTGATGGACACGCCGGCGCTTGTGACGCTGCTCAAGGATCGCTTCCCAGGTCGGACGATCTACATTTACCCGGACGCCTCGGGCGGGTCGCGGCACTCATCGAATGCAAGCGTGTCCGACCTTGCGACGCTGCGGCAGGCAGGCTTCATCGTGCGGGTGCCGACCTTCAACCCGGCGGTCAAGGACCGGGTGCTTGCGGTCAATGCCGCCTATGTGAAGGGGCAGCTTTGGGTGAACGACACCGCCGCCCCGCGCTTTGCCGAAGCGCAGGAAAAGCAGGCCTATGACGAGAACGGCGAGCCGGACAAATCGACCGGCTTCGACCACGCGAACGACGCCGAGGGCTACTTCGTCCACTACACAATGCCGGTCCTGAAACCGACCACCACCGCCACGGAGCTTCGGATTTGACCAAACACGTCGGAAAGCGGTCAACGGCCGTCGAAGCCATGCTCACCGAGTCCCGCCGGGGCCGTGCGCTCATGGGCGGGACTCTCGGCATGCGCCGGGACCGCGAGGTCTTCCTGCCGAAGTTCCAGGCGGAGTCGCGGGAAGCCTATGACGCGCGGCTTGCCGCCTCTTGGCTCTTCAACGGCTACCGCAAGACCGTGCGCGACATGACCGGGCGCGTGTTCGCGAAGCCGGTCGAGCTTGGTGACGGCGCGAGCGATCAACTCCGCGGCTGGATGATGAATGCCGACCTGATGGGCAACGACCTGTCGACCTTTGCGCGCCGGGTGTTTGAGGATGCCCTCGCCGGGCCGGGGATCAGCTACATCCTTGTCGATGCGCCCGCACGTGAAGGCAGCGAGACTCGCGCGCAGGCCGAGAGCATGGGGCTAAGGCCCTACCTCGTCCAGCTGCGAGTCGAGGATGTTCTCGGGTGGAAAACCGCTGTTGAGGGCAATGCAACGGTTCTGGCGCAGCTCCGCATCATGGAGTCCGTCACCGAGACAGACCCCGCCGATGAATTCGCGCAGGTGTCGGTTGACCAGGTGCGCGTTCTGGACCGCACGCCCGCCGGCGTGCTGGTGCGCCTCTACCGCCGGCGGACCGGCCATGCCGAGGAATGGGATCAGGTGGGCGCGCCGATCCTTTCCGGCGCCAGCGAGATCACGGTGATTCCAGTCTATGCGAACCGAACCGGTTTCTTCACCGGGTCAATGCTGCTGGACGACCTCGCCGACGTGAATATCGCCCACTGGCAGAGCCAGAGCGACCAGCGCAACATCTTGCAGGCGGCGCGGGTGCCGATCCTCTTTGCGGCCGGCTTCGCCCAGGATGCGGGGCCGATCACCATCGGCGCGAAAACGGCCGTCACGAGTCTGGACCCCTCCGCGCAGCTGCGCTGGGTGGAGCATTCCGGCGCGGCGATCAACGCAGGCCGGCAAGACCTGAAAGACCTGGAGTTTCAGATGGAGGCCTTGGGGCTGCAACTCCTCGCGGCGCGGCCTTCGGCGCAAAGCGCGACCGGGGAAGCCCTCGACGCGGCGAAGGAGACCTCAACCCTCGCCATGACGGCCGACGCGCTGCAGGACGCGCTTGAGCAGGCAATGATCTGGTGCGCGGCCTATGCGGGCGAGACCTCCGCGCCGACCGTCGTCGTCAACAAGGATTTCGGCATCGGCATGATGACCCCGCAGGAGCTTGGCCTCCTGCTGAACGCTGTCAACACCGGCAACATGAGCCGCGAGACCTTCCTGCGCGAGCTGGCGCGGCGCGGCGTGGTGGACTCCGATCTGGACCCCGAAGAAGAGGCGGACCGCATCGCGGCGCAGGGGCCGGGCCTGACAGGTCAGGGCATGGACTTAGGGGCCTGATGGACGGCGCGAACGACATCATCGCGGACGCTTTCACGCGCCACGCGCTTGACCTGCTGCGGGTAGAAGCGGGCCTGCGGCGCGAGATCGTGGCGCTGCTGACCGCACTCGAAGGCGAGCTTGTCGCTGCCCTCGCCAAGATCGACCCCACGGGGCCGGCGCGGCAGTCCTACCGGGCGAAGCGCCTCGAGACTCTGCTCGACCAGGTGCGCGAGACCATCCGCGCGAGCTACCGGGAGAGCGACAAGCGGCTGACCGGGGCCTTGCGCGAGCTGGCCGAGATCGAAGCGCAATTCGCGGTGAAGGCCCTTAACGAGGCGACAGTTTCGCAGCTCTTCGCGGGGCTGCTGACCATCGAGCAGGCGCGGTCGCTGGTGGCTGGCGTGCTGGTGCAGGGCGCGCCTGTCGCCGAATGGTGGAGCAGGCAGGCGGGCGACACGCTGCAACGCTTCACCGATCAGATGCGGCTGGGCATCGCACAGGGCGAGACTTCAGCCGACCTGATCCGGCGGGTGCGCGGCGGGACCAAGGGCGGCGAGCTGGTGCCGGGCTTCATGCAGATTTCCCGGCGAAACGCGGAAAGTCTCGTCCGGTCGGCGACGCAGGCGGTGGCAGAGCGGGCGCGCGGCTTTGTCTATGCGGCGAACTCCGACCTTATCGCGGCCGTCGTATGGACATCGACCCTCGACATGCGCACCACGACGGAATGCAAGGTCAGGGACGGCCTGCGCTACACGGTCGAAGGCAAGCGCCCGATCGGTCATTCGGTGCCTTGGAGCGGCGGTCCTGGGGCGCTGCATTGGGGCTGCCGTTCGGCGTCACGGCCGGAAACGAAGAGCTGGCGCGACCTCGGAATCAAGGTCTCCGACCTGCCGCCGGGAACACGGGCCAGCATGAACGGGCAGGTCGCGGCCGATCTCACGTTCGAGACCTGGCTCGCGCGCCAGCCGAAGGCGGCACAGGATGCCGCGCTAGGGGCCGGCCGGGCCGACCTCTGGCGCAGCGGAAAGATCACGTTTCGCGACCTGCTCGATGCCAATGGGCGTGAGCTGAACGTCGCGGAACTGCGGGCGCGTCTCTAGCGCCAGAACTGCGGGGCGTGATGCCCCAAGGGCCGGGGGCGGGATGCCCCGAAGGGAAGGGGGCGGGATGCCCCGGAAAGGAACCCCATGAAGATCGAGCTTGCCGACGTGTCGGGCCTCCCCGACGTGCTCAAGCCCCTCGCCGTCTCGGCAGAGGGCAAGACCACCCTTGACCTGGCGGCCCTGGTGCCGGCGACCGATTTCGACAAGGTGCGGGCCCGCCTGCAGACAGCCGAGTCCGAGGCCATCGACCGCCGCAAGGCCCTCAAGGCTTACGAGGCCTACGGCACGGCCGAAGATATCGCGGCTAAACTCGCGAAGGGGGCCGATCCGCAAATTGTCGACCAGCTCCGCGCGCAGATCGCCGAGAAGGAAACTGCAGGCGCGGCGCGGGTAGCCAGGGTGCTGCGCGACGCGGCAACGGCTAACCTCAAGGCCGAGCTGGCGGCGGTCGGGGTTGTCCCCGAAGCCCTCGACATGCTCGCGGCCTTCGTCGCGCCGCGACCGGCCCACGACGACAACGACAACCTCCGCATCCTCGCCGAAGATGGGAAAACCCCCATGCTTGGGACCGGGCCGAACGGTGGGGCGACGCTGAAGGACTTCGCCGCCTTGCTGGCGAAAGCCTCCCCGCACCTGGTCCGCGATCCCGGCAAGGGCGGCGGCGGCGCGAACCCCGGCGGCGGCGGTGGCGGCGCTGGCAAGACCATGACCCGCTCCGACTTCGACAGACTCGACCCCGCGACCAAGGCCGCCCGCATGCAGGAAGGCTTCTCCGTCACCGACTGACACCCCGCCCCCGGTGTGGGGGCGGCTCCACAACCCCCACATCGCCTGAAAGGACTCTGCGATGCCCAACACGATCACGGGTCTGATCCCGACCCTCTATGAAGCCCTCAACATCGTTTCGCGCGAGATGGTCGGGATGATCCCCGCCGTGACCCGCGACACGAACGCAGAGCGCGCCGCCCTGGGCCAGACCGTGCGCAGCCCGGTGGGTGCGGTCGCGGCGGCCTACGACATCACCCCGGCCGTCACCGCGCCGAACGCGGGCGATGCGACCATCAGCTACATCGACGTGACCATCAACAAATCGCGCGCCCGTCCCGTTCGCTGGAACGGCGAAGAGCAGCGCGGGATCGGCACGGCCGGCGTGCTCGGGAACATCCTGCGCGACCAGTTTGCCGAGGCAATGCGGGGCTTGGTGAATGAGATCGAGATTGACCTCGCCCTTTGTGCCAAGGCGGGTGCGTCCCGCGCGGTCGGCACCGCCGGCACCACGCCCTTTGCCACGGCGGCCAACATGGACGACCTCGCCCTGCTGCGGCAAATCCTGGAGGACAACGGCGCACCCACGACCGACCTGCAGTTCGTGGGCAACTCCTTTACCTGGGCGAACCTGCGCGGGAAGCAGAACCAGCTCTTCCGGGTCAACGAGGCCGGAACGGAGGACCTGCTGCGCGACGGCCTGATCGACAGGCTGATGGGCTTCGCGATGCGGAACTCGGCGGGCATCGCGCTTCACACCAAGGGCACCGGCGCATCCTATGTGACCTCGGGTGCGACGGCCGCAGGGGTATCCAGTGTTGCCCTTGTCACCGGCACTGGCACGGTTCTCGCGGGGGATGTCGTCACCTTTGCGGCCGACACGGCCAACCGCTATGTGGTCAAGACCGGCGTTGCCGCCCCGGGGACGATCACGCTTGTCAGCCCCGGTGCCCGCGTCCTCATCCCGACCGCCAACGCCCTGACCATCGGCAACAACTACCGGCCGAACTTCGGGTTCGCCCGCAATGCCATCGTCCTTGTGCAGCGCTCCCCGGCTCTGCCGCAGGGCGGCGACGCTGCAGATGACCGCATCATGATGCAAGACCCCGTGTCCGGCCTGATGTTCGAGATCGCGACCTACCGGCAGTACCGGCAAGTGCTGTTCGAGGTCTCGGCCGCCTGGGGCTGCGCGGCCGCGAACGAGGCGCATATCGCGACGCTGATGGGCTGACGCCTGACAGCATGGGGCAGGGGGGCGACCCCCTCCCCGGTTTCCCAGAAACAAAACCTTGGAGGGCCTGATGCCCAAACTGCACCCCGTCACGAAGAACGGCGAAACGCTGCTCGTCCACCCCACCACACTCGCCGCCCACGTCGCCTCCGGCTGGATTCAAGACGGCGATCCGGTCGATGAGACTGCGCCGAAAAAGGGCAGGAAGCCAAAGACTGAGACCGAGGGCGAGGGCCAAGGCGAAGGCGATAGCCAGACCGAGGGCGAGACCGACGGCCAAGTGGAGGCCTGACCCGTGGCGCTCAATGTGACAGTCGGCGGGACTGCCGCCGACTCCTATGCCACGCTTGCGGAATGGGCCGCCTGGGCGGTGTCCATGGGCTACACACTTACCGGCGACGACACGGCCAGAGAGGCCTCGCTGCGGCGGGCGGCGGCCGCGATGGATGACATTTACCGTTTCAGGGGCTACCCGACGAACAGAGAACAGGCGCGCCAGTGGCCGCGTGCTGAGGTCGGAGTCGTGCGGGGGTGGGAAGTGCTGGTCGACGTGATCCCCACGGCGATTAAGCGCGGGCAGATGGAGCTTGCCTATGCCATGCAGAATGGCACCGACCCCCTCGCGGTGATCGAGGCGACCGTCGCATCGGAGTCCTCGTCGGTCGGGCCCCTGTCGAAATCGGTCACCTACCTTGGCGGCAAGCGCGGCCCTACGCTGCCCGCGGTCGACCGGGCCTTGATGCCCTACATCGCGGCCGGCGCGGCCAATATGGAGATGTTGCGCGCATGAGTTTCGACTATGGGCAGGCGGTCACCGACGCGCGGGCGCTCCTCGCCGACTTTGGCCAGCCTGGCACCTTCATCCGCCCCGTTGTGACTGGCGGTGATCCTGCCGATCCGGCGGCCGGCACCGAGTCCGGTATCAGCTTCGACGCCTTGGTCGCGGTGCTGCCGATCCCGCGCAACATGGTGGGCATGGGCGCGGGTGAAACCGTCATCCGCGACACCGATGTGAGGATCTACGCTGGCGCCGGCCTGCCCTATGACCCCCAAGCAAATGACACGCTGGAAACGGTCTCCGGCTCTTGGCGCATCCTGTCGGTGTCGATCATCGCCCCGGCGGGCGTTACGGTCCTCTATGAGATCGTTGCCCGCGCATGAGTGCCTTCATTCAGGCAATCCGGCGCTTCGTGACCAAGACCGAGGGCAAGATCGAGGATGCGGCGCGCAAGATCGTGATTGACGCTTTCTCCGAGGTCATCCTGCGGTCGCCGGTCGATACAGGCCGTTTCCGGGGCAACTGGCAGGTCGCCATCGGGGCCGTTCCGGATGGGGCGCTTGATCTCACCGACCCTGGCGGCGCGGCCACCGTCTCGACCGCCACGGCGGCGGCGATGGGCCTCAAGGCCGGCGACGTGATCTATCTCGCCAACAACCTGCCCTATGCGATGCGGCTGGAATTCGGTCACTCTAGCCAAGCCCCCGGTGGAATGGTCCGGCTCACGGCCACCCGCTTCCAAGCCATCGCCGACAAAGTGATTGCCGAGGTCGCCCGCAGATGACTCCAGAAGCCGAGATCGTCGCGGCGCTCATGGCGCGCGTGAAGACCCTGACCCTGACCCCGCCGCTGCCCGTGCTGTACCGGGAAATACCGGCCGAGCGGCCGGCCTCCTATATCGAAATTGATCACCTGCCTAGCGAGTCGGATCGCCGCTATCTCGCCGGCGGGCGGCTGGACAGGTCGGGCATCCTGCAACTCACGCTCTGCCTGCCGATCGGCAAGCACGAGGTCTGGCACCGCGAACGGGCAGGGCAGGTGGCTGCGCACTTTCCGGCCGATCTGCCCATGACCCAAGGCCTGACGACCGTGAAGGTCTTTAAGACCGATGTCGGTCGGGGCCTGCCCGATGGCCGCCACTGGCGGACGCCGGTTTCCGTCTACTACCGCAGCCGGGGATAGCCCCGGCCCAACTTGCCAGAAAGGGCCTGACATGCCTGCAATCACTGCCACGACCCTTACGGGGCCGGGTGCCCGCACCGTCACGGAAACGACGCTCAACGGCACCGACTCCTTCGTTTACGCGCCGGGGGACATCCTGAGCCTGCGCAACCCGACCGGCGCGGCAATCTCGCCCACCATCGTCGGGTCGCTGGCACCGGCGGCCTTTGCGGCCCCCGGCG
>JBEIDZ010000005.1:0-21702 GCA_040383215.1 Paracoccaceae bacterium
CCCCCCCCCACCCCCCGGCGTCAGGGGGCCGGAGGGGCCCCCCGACAACCCCGGGGGAGAGATGCGGAGGACGGGTGAAGCGGGCGGGAGGCGCTGGGGAAGGGTCGGGAGTCGAGTGGGGATAGCGGCGGTCCCGCAGGCGGTTGCATCGGCGCGGGGGGCGGCGCAGATTGTCGGCGGGACCGCCGCTGGGGCGGCCGTCAGGACCCGAGTATACTGCCATGCTGCCAGCCCGCCCTCTGCCCGACTATCTGACCCGGCGCTATCACGGATGGAAAGCGACCGGCTATGCGGAGAACCGCAGCTGGTACCGGATGCTTGCAACCGAGGGGCAGCATCCGCGGGCGATGGTGATCTCGTGTTGCGACAGCCGGGTGCATGTCACCTCGATCTTTGGAGCCGACCAGGGGGAATTCTTCATCCACCGCAACATTGCGAGCCTGGTGCCGCCCTTCAACCCTGACGGAACCTATCACGGGACCTCGGCGGCGGTGGAATATGCAGTGCGCACCTTGCGCGTGGCCCATGTCGTCGTGCTGGGCCATTCGGGCTGCGGCGGGGTGAAATGTTGCCACGACATGTGCTGCGGGCGGGCCCCCGACCTGGAGGCAAGCACCAGTTTCATCGGGCGCTGGATGGAGATCCTGCGGCCGGGCTTTGCCGCCGTGGCGGGGCTTCCGGAGGAGGCGCAGCTTGCCGCGCTGGAACGCGAGGCGGTGGTGGTGTCGCTCGGCAACCTCATGACGTTTCCCTTTGTCGCCGAGGCGGTTGCGGCCGACCGGCTGACGCTGCATGGGCTCTGGAACGATATCGGCGAGGGCGGGCTTGAACAATATGATGCGGCTCGCGGGACCTTCCTGCCGATCTGAGCGGATGTGCGGGGAGTAGGGGCAGAGACCGATGTCAGACATCATCGCCATCGCCACAGCCAACCTTCTGTCGCCGGTGATCCTGTGCTTCGTGCTGGGGCTCGGGGCGGCGCTGGCGCGGTCTGACCTGTCGGTGCCCGAGGCGGCGGCCAAGGCGATGTCGATCTATCTGCTCTTTGCCATCGGCTTCAAGGGCGGCACCAGCGTTGCCGCGCATGGGATCGAGGCGCGGCTGGCTGCGACGATCCTGGCGGGGGTCATCCTCTCCTTCGGGCTGCCCTTCATCGCCTTTGGCCTTTTGCGGGTCATGACGCGGCTCGGGCGGACCGATGCGGCGGCCGTGGCCGCGCATTACGGGTCGATCAGCATCGTCACCTTCGTCGCCGCGACCGCCGTGCTCGAGGCGCGGGGGATCGCGGCTGAGGGCTATATGGTGGCCGTCGCCGCCGCGATGGAGGCGCCGGCGATCCTGGCCGCACTTTGGATCGTATCGCGCGGGCGGCAGGGGGAAGACAGGGCGGCCGGCACGGATGCGGGGCTCTTGCGGGAGATCATGCTCAATGGGTCTATCGTGCTTCTGGTCGGGTCCTTCGTGATCGGGCTGATCACCGGTGCGCCGGGGCTTGCGCGGATCGAGAGTTTCATCGTCTCGCCCTTCCAGGGGGTGCTCTGCCTTTTCCTGCTTGACATGGGGCTGGTCGCGGGGCGGGGCCTGCGGGGGCGGAGTGGCCTTCTGAGTGGCGGGCTGATCGCCTTCGGCATGCTGATGCCGCTGATCGGGGCAGCGGCGGGGCTTGCGGCGGGGTTGCTCATCGGGCTTTCGGCGGGGGGGCTTGCGCTTCTCATGGTGCTGGGTGCCTCGGCCTCCTATATCGCGGTGCCGGCGGCGATGCGGGTGGCGTTGCCCGAGGCCAACCCGTCGATCTATCTCACGCTGTCACTGGGCGTGACGTTTCCTTTCAACCTCACGCTCGGCATTCCGGTATATGTGGCGCTGGCCGAGCGGCTGGGCGGAGTGTGAGCCATGCAGACGCACAAGGCAAAGCGGGTGGAGATCGTGATCGAGGCGCCGCTCGAGGGGCGGCTGACCGAGGCGCTGATGCGGGCGGGGGTGACGGGGTTCACCATCCTGCCGGTGCTTGGCGGCTCGGGCCGGTCGGGCCAGTGGAGCCGCGAGGGGCAGGTTGGCCGGTCGGGGATGGTCGCCGTAATCTGCCTGATCCGACCCGAGCGGCTGGACAACCTGCTCGACGCCGCCTTTGGCGTGGTGGAGCGTCACATCGGGGTTGTGAGCGTCACCGACTGCGAGGTTCTGCGCGCCGAACGGTTCTGACCCCTTGCCCTTGGCCGGCCGGAGGGCCAGAACGGCGCTGACATGGCGGTTCGCAGGGACGGAGGGCGAGGAAGATGAAGCTGTTGCGGCACGGGCCGGTCGGGGCCGAAAGGCCGGGGATGCTGGCGCCTGACGGGTCGATCCGCGACCTTTCGGGGCTGGTCCCTGATATCGCGGGGGCGGTGCTGTCGGAGACCGGGCTTGCCATGCTGCGCGCGGTCGATCCGATGCGGCTGCCCGACGTGGCGCCGGCGACGCGGCTGGGGCCCTGCGTTGCGGGGACGGGGAAGTTCATCTGCATCGGCCTTAATTATGCCGACCATGCCGCGGAATCGGGCATGGCGGTGCCGCCGGAACCGGTGATCTTCATGAAGGCCACGAGCGCCATCTGCGGGCCGAACGACCCGATCGTGATCCCGCGCGGGTCGGTCAAGACCGACTGGGAGGTGGAACTGGCCGTGGTCATCGGGACGGCGGCGAAATACGTGTCCGAGGCCGAGGCGCTGGGGCATGTCGCGGGGTATGCGGTGACCAACGACGTGTCGGAGCGGGAGTTCCAGATCGAGCGGGCGGGGCAGTGGACCAAGGGCAAGTCCTGCGACAATTTCGGCCAGCTGGGCCCCTGGCTCGTGACCCGCGACGAGGTTGCCGATCCGCAGGATCTGTCGATGTGGCTGACCGTCAACGGCGAGCGGATGCAGAACGGGACGACCCGGACGATGGTCTACGGGGTCGCCCATCTGGTGAGTTATCTGAGCCGTTTCATGACCTTGCACCCGGGTGACGTGATTTCGACCGGGACCCCGCCGGGGGTGGGGCTGGGGCTGAAGCCGCCGCGCTATCTCAAGGCGGGGGACGTGGTGGAACTGTCGATCGCGGGGCTGGGGACGCAGCGGCAGGACGTCATCGCGGACTGAGGCGGTGTTGGACACGCCCCTGGCCGATCCCGCGATCCTGGCGGTCGGGCTGATCGCGGCGGCGGTCGTCGGATTGGCCAAGGGCGGGCTCGGCAGCGTCGGCGTGCTGGCGGTGCCGGTCCTGTCGCTGGTCATGTCGCCGGTGCAGGCGGCCGGCATCATCCTACCAATCCTTGTGGTCTCGGACGGGTTCAGCCTCTGGACCTGGTGGAAATCATGGGACTTGCGCACACTTTCGATCATGCTGCCGGGGGCGGTTTTCGGGGTCGGGGTGGGGTGGGCGACGGCGGCTTTGGTGCATGAGGAGGCGGTGCGGCTGATCGTGGGGGTGGTGGCGGTCGGTTTTGTGCTGCGCTGGGCACTGCAGGGGCGGGCGTCGCGGGCAAGGGCGCGGCCGCAGCGCCCCGTGGCAGGCAGCATCTGGGGGGCGCTGGCGGGCTATACGAGCTTTGTCGCCCATGCGGGGGGGCCGCCGTTTTCGGTCTATGCGATGCCGCTGAACCTTGACCCGAAGCTCTTGACCGGGACCAGCGTGGTCTTTTTCGCCGTGGTCAACGCCTTGAAACTCGGCCCCTATTTCGCGCTGGGCCAGTTCGGGACGGAAAACCTCGTGTCCTCGGCGATCCTGGCGCCGGTCGCGGTCGCCTTCACCTTTGTCGGTGCCGAGATCATCCGGCGGATGCGGGCGGAGGTTTTCTATCCGGTCGCCTATGCGCTGACCTTCCTTCTGGGGGCGAAGCTGATCTGGGACGGCTGGACGGCGCTCTGAGGCCGCCCTGGGGGGCGAATCAGGGGTTAACGGGCTGATTTACATGGAAATGACAGGTTCGGTATCGCGTCGGTATCACGTCGGTATTGCGTCGGTGCGGTTTTCGGCGGGGGGGCCCGTGAAGGCATCGGGCGTTGCGCGACATGTCAATCTGTAAACCCGGGCGGGCGGAGGTTGGGTGCATCTCGCGCGGCGGGTTTGGTCCGTGGTGCATGGAAGAAGAGCCGCAGGATTTCGGCGGTATGACGAAATCCTGGCCAGCACCCGCCCTGCGGGGGGCGGGTGCGCTTCGCTTACCCGCCGGGCGGACACGGCAGGATTTGCGACCGTTCGGTCTGGCGGAGAGCCCTATCGCTTGCGCTCCGGCGATCAGCCCGCGCGACGTGCCACCGGCACGTCGCAAGATGCGGGCCGGGCGCGAGATGGCGAGGGGTGCATGTTACGGGGCGAGGGGAGTGGCGTTGAAGAAGCAGAGCCGCAGGATTTGGCACCGTCAGGCGGGCGGAGAGCCCTGTCGCTTGTGGCTTGCGCCTCCGGCGATCGGCCCGCGTGACGTGCCACCGGCACGTCGCAAGGTGCGGGCCGGGCGCGGCGGGGGCAGAGGTGGGGTCCTGACGGCGCGGCCTTGGGTGTTGCGTCTGACGGCGGGGCCTTGGGTGTTGCGCCTGACGGCGGGGCCTTGGGTGTTGCGCCTGACGGCGCGGGGGGGCAAAGAGGGCGGGAGAATCCGAGGGAGGAAGCCATGCCGATCCGCACCGTCGTCTGGGGCGAGAATGTCCACGAGCAGAAGAACAGGATCGTGGCCGGGATCTATCCCAAGGGCATGCATGCCTGCATCGCCGATGCGCTGAACGCCGACAGCGCGATCAGCGCCACCACGGCGGTCTTGCAGGACCCCGAGCATGGGCTCACCCCCGCGCGGCTGGCCAAGACCGATGTGCTGGTCTGGTGGGGCCATGCCGCGCATGGCCAGGTCGAGGATGCCGTGGTCGAGCGCGTGGCGCAGGCAGTCTGGGGGGGCATGGGCCTTATCGTGCTGCATTCGGGGCATTTCTCGAAGATCTTCAAGCGGCTGATGGGCACGCCCTGCAACCTGACCTGGCGCGAGGCGGGCGAGCGCGAGCGGGTCTGGCTGACCTCGCGCAGCCATCCGATCGCGGCGGGGCTGCCCGATCACTTCGAGATCGAGCAGGAAGAGATGTATGGCGAGCCCTTCGGCATTCCCGAACCGATGGAGACGGTCTTTGTCAGCTGGTTCCAGGGCGGCGAGGTGTTCCGCTCGGGTGTGACCTACAGGCGGGGGGCGGGGTCGGTGTTCTATTTCCGGCCCGGGCACGAGACCTATCCGACCTATCACGACGCCAATGTGCAGACGGTGCTGCGCAATGCGGTGAAATGGGCCCATAACCCCGCGCCGCGGATCACGGAGGTGACGGCGGCGCCGAACGTGCCGGTGCAGGTCGCGCTCGAGCCCATCGTCGAGCGGGGGCCGCGGCTGCATCATGACGGGCAGGAGGGTCTGCGGTGAGCGATCTGCGTATCCTGATCCTGGGCACGGGCGGCATGGCCAAGGCCCATGTGGAGGCCTATCAGGCGATGGCCGGTGTCACGGTCGTGGCCGGAGTGGACACCAATGCCGAGCGGCTGGCGGCGTTTCTGGGCAAGCACGGGATCGCGCGGGGCTTTGCCTCGGTCGGCGAGGCTCTGGCCTGGGGCGCGTTCGATGCGGTGTCGAACGTGACGCCCGATCCGGCGCATCACCCGACCACCCTGCCGCTTCTGGCGGCGGGCAAGCATGTGCTGTGCGAAAAGCCGCTGGCCGCGAATTACCCCGATGCGGCCGAGATGGCGGCGGCGGCCAGCGCAGCGGGCGTGGTGAACATGGTCAACCTGACCTATCGCAACGTGCCGGCGCTGATCGCGGGGGCAAAGATGGTGGCCGGGGGCGCCATCGGCGAGGTGCGCCATTTCGAGGCAAGCTATCTGCAGAGCTGGCTCACCCAGCCCGCCTGGGGGCACTGGGACAAGGAGAGCCAGTGGCTCTGGCGGCTGTCGTCAGCGCATGGGTCGCTGGGGGTGCTGGGCGATGTGGGGGTGCATATCCTCGATTTCGCGACGCATGCGGCGGGGCTGTTCCCGACCAATGTCTCGTGCCGGCTCGCGACGTTTGCCAAGGCCCCGGGGGACCGGATCGGGGAATACGTGCTGGACGCCAATGACAGTGCGGCGATGCATCTGCGGCTGGAGAATGGCGCGATCGGGGTGGTGCATGCCTCGCGCTTTGCCAGCGGGCATCTGAACGACCTGGTGTTGCAGCTTTTCGGGACGAAGGGCGGGATCGAGGTCCGGTTCGAGCGGGGCGAGAGCCGGCTTCGCGCCTCGGTCGGGGAGGACATGCTGAGCGGGACCTGGGCCGATGTCGAGACGCCGGAGGTGAAGACGAACTACGTCCGCTTTGTCGAGGCGATCCGCGAGGGGCGGCAGGAGCTTCCGGATTTCGCGCGGGGGGCGGCGCTGCAGAAGGTGCTTGACCTTGCGATGGCGTCCGACAGGGCGCAGTCTGCGGACATGGCAATCTGAACCGGGGCGGATGGCGCGGCGGCCCGCCCCCGGTGCGGCGGTGAGGGTGCGGTGATGGACCTGCCTGCGACGGCGATCTTTTTCAACCCCGATCAGATCGAGGGCAAGGAGCGTGGCCTGGTCGGGCGGCGGTCGGCGGGCGAAGGGTTCCTGAAGGGGTATCTCGCGCATGGCTGCGGAGAGACGATCCGCGCCATCTGCGACACGGTCGAGATGGCGGAGGCCTTCAGCCAGAAGCTGGCCTCGCTGGGCGAGACGCGTCCGGTGCGGACGACGGTCCTGCGCGGGGGGGGCGATTTCAGCGACGCGGGGTGCGTCTTCAACCCCCGGCCGGGCTTTGGCCGGATGGCCTGGTCGCGGCAGAGGTTCGGTCCCGGACGGGTGTCGCTGGTCGGGGTGACCCATACGGTGGCCACCCGGCGCATCATCGAGGGGCTGCACGGGCTGATTTCGGAACCGGTGGAGGACTGGGACGCGATCATCTGCACGAGCCGGGCCGTGCATGCCGTCGTGACCCAGCACATGAAGGCGGAGACGGCCTATTTCCGGCGCCGTTTCGGGGCCGCGCGGGTGCCGCTGCCGCGTCTGCCGGTGATCCCTCTCGGGATCGACAGCGCGGCCTTTGCGCCGCAGCCGGGTGAACGCGAGCGGATGCGGGAGCGTTACGGGGCCGGCCGGGGGGCGCTGGTCGTGCTGACGGTCGGGCGGCTGTCGGTGGTGGAAAAGGCCAATCCGGTGCCGCTGTTCCTGGCGCTTGAGGATGTCGCGCGCGAGATCGGGGGGGGCGCGGGCCGGGAGGTGCATCTGTGGATGACCGGCTGGGCGAGCCGCCCGGAGGAGGAGGCGCTGCACCGCGAGGGGGCGGCGGCCTTGTGTCCGTCGGTCAGGGTGACGCTGGTCGACGGGCGCGATGCGGATGTGCGGCGCAACATCTGGGCGGGGGCGGACGTGTTCACCTTGCCGGTCGATTCGATCCAGGAAACCTTTGGTCTGGTTCCTGTCGAGGCGATGGCGGCGGGGCTGCCAGTGGTGATGCCGGACTGGAACGGGTTCCGCGATACGGTCCGCCACGGCGAGACGGGGTTCCTGGTCCCGACGCGCATGTCGCCGGCTGGCGTCGGCCGGCTGATCGCGAAACGCTATGCCGAGGAGAAGGACAATTACCTGCAGTATCTGACGCTGGTGCAGGGTCAGGTGCAGATCGACGTGCGGGCCTATCGCGCGGCCTTTGTCGCGCTGGCGGACGATGCGCTGCGGGCGAGGATGGGCGCCGCCGGCCAGGCACATGTGCGGGCGAACTTCGACTGGGGCGCCGTGATTCCGCAATACCTGGACCTTGCGCGGATGCTTGCGGATGTGCGGCGGGACGCCGAGCCGACGACGCCGCCGCTGGGGCGGGTGGCGGTCAATCCGATGGAGATCGACCCCTTTGCGCTTTATGCCGATTACCCGACCGAGCCCCTTCAGCCGGGAACCTGGGTCGAACCGGGGCGCCCCGCGGACACGGAGTTCATCGAAATCTATGACCGGTTCAGCGGCCGCGGGCTGTACCGGCGGCAACTGATGAGCCCGCGCGACGTGCTGTCCGTCCATGCCGAGATTGTCCGGACCGGCGGGATGACCGTATCGGCCATCGCAGAGGCGCTTGACCGGCGAATGGACTTTGTGATGTCGGCGGTGTTGTATCTGGCCAAGGCCGATCGCGTGCGGCTGCCCGAGATCGGACCGCGGCGGCAGGCGTGAGCATATCCTTCACCCTTTGCTGTCATGGACCCTGGCGGTCCTGACAGCCGGGGCGGCAGAGGATGGCCAGACCGGCAAAACGGGAGCGGCGTGATGCGGATTGCGGTGACATACGAAAACCCGATGGAGACGGGCCGCAGCGGCCCCGTGACCGTGGGCTGGATGCTGAACGAGCGCAAGGCGGGGATCGTCTATTATCCGCCCGAACGGGTCCGGTCGACCGACCTGAGCAAGCGGCATGCCAAGTCGGCCTCGCGCTGTCCGGCGGTGATCAACCTCGAAAGCCGGTATTTCGTGATCCGCTGTCCCTTCGACCTCAACATCGGCTTTGCCCGCGACGAGAAGGGCAAGGCGGTGCTGCGCAACCTGTCGGGCGAGGCGAGCGCGATCCGCGCCTCGAAGCTGGGCGAGAAGCTGCATGTCACGAACGAGGCGGAATGGCGCCGGCCCGAGGTGCCGACGATCCAGTTGGCGCTGCCTTATGTCTTTCTGGCCGACGAGCCGGTCTACATGAGCCAGGTCGCGCCCTTCATGCATTACCAGAAGGAGCCGCTGCCGGGGACGATCTTCGGCGGCCGGTTTCCGATCCATGTCTGGCCGCGCCCGATCATGTGGGCCTTCGAGTGGCATGACATCACCCGGCCGATCAAGGTCGCGCGGGGGGAGCCGCTGTTCTATGTCCTGTTCGAGACGATCCCGCAGGATCGCGGCGTGGCCGTGGTCGAGGCCGAGGAGACCCCGGCACTGAAGGATTATATGGAGCTGATCTCGGGGGCGGTGAATTACGTCAACCAGACCTTTTCGCTGTTCGAGATGGCAGAGCAGCGGCGGCCCGAAGTGCTGGTCAGGCCCGTCGCGCGCCGCGGGGCCGAGCCGGAGTGACCGGAGCGGGTCCCGAGACCCTGCGCGACCGGGCGATCGCGCTGCACCGGGCCGGCAAGCTGGCCGAGGCGCGGTCGGTCTATGCCGCGCATCTGGCGGCGAAGCCCGATGATGCGGGCATGTGGTCGAATTACGGCGCGCTTCTGCGCAGCGAGGGGCGCAATGACCTTGCCCTGCTTGCGCAGGAGCGTGCGGTCGCGCTGAACCCGGCGGGGATGGCGCAGCTTGGCAACCTTGCCAATGCGCTTTCCGATCTTGGGCATTACGAGCGTGCGCTGGAGCTGCGCCGCGAGGTTCTGCGCCGCGACCCGGCCGACCTGTCGCAGAAGGCGATGATCGGCAAGGCTTTGCGCGCGCTTGGCCGTTATGCCGAGGGGATCGCATGGCTGGAACAGGGGGTGGCGGATCATCCCGAGGAAACCGAACTGCGCATCCAGCTGTCGCTGACCCAGCTGGCCGCCGGCCGCTATGCCGAAGGGTTCCGCAATTTCGAGGTGCGCTGGCAGACCGGTGAGCTGAAGCCCCGGACCATGACGCGGCCGCAGTGGGCGGGCGATGACCTGACCGGACGGACGATTCTCGTGATGCCCGAACAGGGCTTTGGCGATGCCGTGACCTTTGCGCGTTTCCTGCCCGTACTGCGCCGGTTCAACCCGGTGCGGGTGCTGCTTTACTGCGAAAAGCCACTGCTGCGGCTGTTTCAGGGGGTGGCGGGTGTCGACTGGATCGGGCCCGAGATGCCGGCGGTTGCGGAGTACGACGTCTGGACCAACATGATGGACCTGCCCACCCGGCATTTTGCGGACGATTCCGGGATACCGCCGCCGGTCGAGCTGCATGTGCCCGAGGATTCCCGTGACCGGGCGCGGGCGATCACCGCGCCCTTTGCGGATGCCTTCAAGGTCGGCGTGGTCTGGTGCGGGTCGGTCACCTATCGCGGGAATGCCTTCCGGTCGTTCAGCCATGCCGAATTCCACCGGCTGCTTGACCTGCGGGGGGTGCAGCTCTTTTCGCTTTACAAGGGACCGGAGCTTGCCGCCTTCCATGCCGACGGGACGGCCGGGTTCATCGTCGATGCGGCCAGTACCGACCGCGACCTGGCCGATTGCGCCGGTATGATGACCGAGATGGATCTGATCGTCACCTCTGACACGGTGACGGCGCATCTGGCGGGATCGCTGGGCCGGCCGGTCTGGACGCTCTTGCACTGGGACGCGTTCTGGCTCTGGCAGCTCGACCGGGAGCGGACGCCCTGGTATCCGTCGATGCAGCTGATCCGGCAGGACCGCCCGCGCGACTGGGCGGGCGTGATGGCGCGCGTGCGCGAGCGTCTTGCCGCGATGGTGCCGCCGTGAAGGCCGACATCCTCGTGCCGGTGTCGCCGGGGGAACTGGCCGACAAGATCACGATCCTGCGGCTCAAGGCCGCGCGGATCGCCGACCCGGCGAAGCTCAGCAACGTGCGCCACGAACTCGCGGTCCTGACGGACCTGGCAGAGCGCGAGATGGCGCCGGTCCCGGGCCTTGCGGCGCTGGAGACGGAGTTGCAGGAGATCAATGCGGCGCTCTGGGACATCGAGGATGACATCCGGGCGGCCGATGCGCGGGGCGATTTCGGGCCGGCTTTCGTGGCGCTGGCGCAGGCGGTCTATCGCACCAACGACCGCCGGGCCGAGGTGAAGCGGCGGATCAACATGCTTCTGGGTTCGGCGATTGTCGAGGAGAAGTCCTACCATCCGCATGGGGCTCCTCCGGGATGACCGGGATTGCCGACCTGGTTGCCCGTGCGCAGGCCGATCTGGCCGAGGCCGAGGCAGCCCTTGTCGCCCGGCTTGCGCCGGACCGGACGCGCGCGCGGGCCGAGCTGGTGCGCCTGCTGCACGAGGTCCGCCGGATGCGCGATCCGGGATATCGCTATGCCTCGCAGGCGGGGCAGGATGCCGTGGTCGACCGGTTGCTGGGCGGGCGCCGGGACGGGGTCTTTGTCGATGTCGGCGGCTATGACGGGGTGACGGGGTCGAACACGCTGTTCTTCGAGCAGTTCCGCGGCTGGACCGGGATCCTGTGCGAACCGGTGCCCGACCATCATGCCGCGGCTGCGGAAGTCAGGCGCTGTCCCTGCCTGCAGGTTGCCGTGGCCGATTCCGACGGGACGGCCGAGATGATCGTGGTCCGGCGCGGTTTCACGCAGATGTCGGGGCTGGCCGGAAGCTATGACCCGGGCCTGCTTGACCGTGTCAGGGCCGATCCGCGCCATGCCGAAACCGTGATCGGGGTCGAGACGCGGACGCTTGGCCGGATCATGGACGAGGCGGGGATCGCGGCGGCGGATTTCGTCTCGCTCGACATCGAGGGGGCGGAGCTGGCCGTGCTGCGCAGCTTTCCGTTCGACCGCATCCGCGTGGGCATCTGGGCGATCGAGAACAACAGCGGCGGGGGAGAGAACGCGGCCGTGATGCGGGCGCGCGGCTATGACCTGGTCGAATTCTGCGGTCCTGACGAATTGTGGCGGCATCGGGACCTTTCGCCGTGATTTGAGACGTCAAGCCGCCCTTAACCCGCGCGGCCCTAGGGCTGCTGGCGGGTGAGAAAAGGCGGGTGGGATGGCTGAACCGGGGCGCAACAGGCCGCTGGTCATCAAGCGCAAGAAGGTGATTCAGGGCGGCGGCCATCACGGCGGTGCCTGGAAGGTTGCCTATGCGGATTTCGTGACGGCGATGATGGCCTTTTTCCTGCTGCTGTGGCTTGTCAACGTGACGACCGAGGAACAGAGGGAGGGGATCGCCGAGTACTTCGCGCCGGCGGTACCGCTCAGCCCGACCTCGGGCGGGGGTGACGGCATGTTCGGCGGCGACAAGATGAGCGCGCCGGACAACATGCTGGCCGGCAGCGGCGATGTGCCGGCTCCGCCGGACGCCGATTCGGGGACGCCGCCGGACGCATCGGCCGCCGACAGGGCGGCAGAAGCCGCGGCGCTGGCCAGCCTTGCCGATGCGCTGCTGGGCCGGAGCGGCGAGAGCGAAAGGATGGACGAACTGCTGCAGCATGTGGTGACGCGGCTGACCGACGAAGGACTGATCGTCGAAATCTTTGCCCGGCCCGGTGCCCCGATCTTTGACGGGGCTGGCGCCGAGCCGCTGCCCGTGCT
Source organism: Paracoccaceae bacterium (assembly GCA_040383215.1). GTDB lineage: Bacteria > Pseudomonadota > Alphaproteobacteria > Rhodobacterales > Rhodobacteraceae > JBEIDZ01. The sequence continues at coordinate 12,241 of JBEIDZ010000005.1, forward strand.
GCGCGAGATCGTCGGGCTCACGGCCGAACTTGCGCGGATGGTGACCAACGATGTCGGGATCGATGCGCATCTGCCCGCACGGTCGGTCCTGCTGGCGCGCAACCCTGTCTGGGAAGTGTCCTCGGACCGGGCCGATGCGGTGCGCCGTCTGCTCGAGGACGGGGGGCTTGATCCCGGGCGCGTCCACCGCCTGACCGGCCATGCCGACCGCAGCCCTCTGGCCGACGATCCTTCGGCACCCCGAAACGACCGGGTCGAGATCATTTTCCTGCGCCGTCATTAGGCCGCCGTTAAGCCTGCGGGCCTAATGACGTCCCCGAGCATCAGCTGTCAGGAGGTAAAGCCCCGTGTCGATCTCGTCTTCGATGAATGCCAGCGTGGCCGGTCTTTCGGCCAATGCCGTGCAACTGGCCTCGATCTCCGACAACATCGCCAACTCCTCGACCTATGGCTACAAGCGGGTCGAGACCGATTTCAACGCGATGATCATCGACGAATCGGCGTCAACCTATTCCGCTGGCGGCGTGTCGACCGCCAACCTGCGGCTGATCGACGAACGCGGGCCGCTGGTCACGTCCTCCAATGCGACCGACCTGGCCATTCTCGGGGGCGGCATGCTGCCGATCACGACGATGGAACAGGCGCTGTCGGGCGATCCGAGCCCCGAACTGCATCTGACGACGACAGGTGCCTTCTACCCCGACAGGAACGGCTATCTGACGAACACATCGGGGTATGTCCTGCTGGGCTGGCCTGCGACCGAAGACGGGGTCGTCGGCAATTTCCCCCGTGACACGACCGTCGGGCTTGAACCGATCAAGATCGTGGCAAACCAGCTCAGCGGATCGCCGACCACCGCGGTCGAACTTGCAGCCAACCTGCCTGCGACCTCGACCGCCGCGGGTTCGACGGCGGGACCCGAGATCGTGACGATCGAGTATTTCGACAACATGGGCAAGCCGGAGCGGCTGACGATCACGTTTTCGCCGACCGTCCCCGTTGCCGGGTCGTCGAACGAATGGACGATGGTGATCACCGACAGTGCCTCGGGCAATGCCGTGGTCGGACAATACGAACTCAACTTCGACGATTCCCGCGCCTCCGGCGGCACGCTGCTCAGCGTCACGACGGTGACAGGGGGTCCCTATGACCCCTCGACCGGGAAATTCGAGATCAGTGTCGAGGGCGGGCCGATCGAGGTGGACATCGGCCTTCCCGGGCAGTCCGACGGGATGACCCAGTGGTCGGACGAATTCACCCCGGTGCAGATGAACAAGAACGGCTTTGCCATCGGCATTCTCAGGAGCGTCGAGGTCGATGCGGACGGGCTGGTCTATGCCGTCTTCGACAACGGCCAGTCGAAGATCCTCTACCAGGTGCCGGTGGCCGATGTCCCCAACCCCAACGGCCTGAAGGCCGGGATGAACCAGACCTTTTCGGTCAGTCTCGAAAGCGGCCCCTTCTTTCTGTGGGATGCGGGAGACGGCCCCGCGGGCGAACTGAAGGCCTATGCCCGCGAAGGGTCCACCGTCGATGTCGCGGCGGAACTGACCCAGCTGATCCAGACGCAGCGCGCCTATTCGTCCAACGCCAAGGTGATCCAGACGGTGGACGAAATGCTGCAGGAAACGACCAATCTCAAGCGATAGCAGAGGGACGACCCGATCATGAGCCTGAGCTTCGCGGTAGCCAATGCGCTGAGCGGTCTGACCGCCGCGTCACGCATGGCCGAGGTCATATCCTCGAACGTTGCCAATGCGCAGACCGAGGGATACGGGCGACGGGTTGTCGAACTTTCGGCACAGTCCGTCGGCGGGCGCGGCGCGGGGGTGCGGGTGGACGGTCTGCAGCGGGTGAGCGACCGGATGCTGACCGCCGACCGCCGCGGGGCCGAGGCCGGGCTTGCGGCCGGGAACCGGCGGCTCGACGCGCTGGAACGGATCGAGGCTGCGGCGGGCATCGGCACGGAGGGTGCCACGCTCGAAGCCCGCATCGCCGCGCTGGAAAAGGCGCTGACCGCGGCCGCCGGCGATCCATCGTCGGATATCCGCCTTGCAACGGTGGTTTCGCGGCTTGGCGATGTGGCCCGCGCGGCGCGCGACGGATCGGATGCGATCAGGACCGAGCGCGAGCGTGCCGATGCCGGCATCGCGACGGCGGTCGAGACCTTGAACACCGCCCTGCGCGAGGTCGAGGTGCTCAACGACCAGATCAGCCGCGCCCGTGTGGCCGGCGACGATGCCCTGGGGCTTGTCGATCAGCGTCAGCGGGTGATCGACCGGGTGGCCGTCCTAGTTCCGGTACGCGAACTCGACCGTGACGACGGGGCCGTCGCCCTGTTCACGGCGACCGGGATCAGCCTTGTCGATGTCCGGGCGTCGCAGTTCGGCTTTGCTGCGGCCCCGACGATCCTGCCCGACATGACCTTTGGCAATGGCGCGCTGGGCGGCCTGACCCTGAACGGAGAGCCCGTGCCCGGCAGCGGTGCGGCCGGCCGGATGACGGGCGGCAGCCTTGCCGCGCTCTTTGCCCTGCGCGACGAGGAACTGCCCGCGCGCCAGGCCTCTCTGGATGGCGTCGCGCGTGACCTGATCGAAAGGTTCGAGGACCCGCTGTCGGACCCGACCCTGCTGCCCGGGGACGCGGGCCTCTTGACCGATGCGGGCGCGGCGCTGGACCCCGGCCTGACCACAGGGCTTGCCGGCAGGCTGGCGGTGAATGCGGCGATCGATCCGGCAGAAGGTGGGGCTCTTTTCCGGCTGCGTGACGGCGTCAACGCCTCGGTCGCGGGTCCGGTCGGACGGGGCGACCAGCTTGACGCCTGGCTGGATGCGCTGGCGGCGCGCCGGCCTCTGGCCGCCGGGGGCACCGCCCGCAGCGCCGCCGGCCATGCCGCCGCCGCGTCTGCAGAGATCGGCGCCGCGCGGCTTGCCGCCGAGGAAAGCACCGGCTTTGCGGCCGCCTATTTCAACGGGCTGAAGGAACGGGAACTCGCGCTGGGCGTCGATACCGATGCCGAGATGCAGGCCCTGCTTCTGGTCGAGCAGTCCTATGCGGCCAATGCCCGCGTGATCGAGACCATCGACGACCTGTTCCGCAGACTGATGGAGATCTGACGATGCCCATGACCCCGATCGGCGATCTTGCCGGCGGCTTTGCCAGCCGGCTGAACATGACGCGCGTCAAGGCCGATCTGGACAGGCTGACGACCGAAATGTCGACCGGCAGGCCGGCCGACCCGGTTGCCCATGTCGGGGGCGATACGGCCCGGGTTGCCCATATCGCGCGCGACATCGAGATGGCGAGGGCCCGCGCCTCCGCTGCAACGGGCCTTGGCCAGACCCTCGCCGTGATGCAGACGGTCATGGACGGTCTCGAAGGGCTCAGGGACGGGCTGGAAAGGCTGGTCGTGCCGCTGACGCCCGCCAGTCCGGCTGCCGAATACCGGCGGGCGGGCGAAGCGGGTGCCGGCGCCTTCCGCGACATCGTCGGACGGCTGAACACGGCTCACGGCGGGAATGCTCTCTTTGCCGGGACCGCCACCGACGGGCCCGCGCTGGCCGATGCCGATGCGATGCTGGCGTCGCTGTCGGCCGCGGCGACCGGTGCGGTGACCGCGTCGGATGTGACGGATGCGGTTGATGCCTGGTTTTCCGACCCGGCGGGCGGATTTGCGACCATGGGCTACCTTGGCGACAGCGGTGCCCCGCTGGCCCGGCGGCTTGACGAGGAACTGACGGTGACGGTCACGCCGCGGGCCGATGACCCTGCCTTCAGGGAGCTTCTGCGTGCCTCGGCGATCCTCGCGCTTTCGGCCGATCCGGCGCTTGGCCTGGCTCCCTCGACCTCGGCCGCGCTGGTGACGGGGGTCCTTGACGACCTGATCGGAGCTGCGCCGCTGCTGACCGGCCTGCGCGCCGGGGTTGGCCTTGCAGAGGAGCGCACCGCCGAGGCCGTGACCCGCCACACGGCGCGTGTGGCCGTGCTCACCGTCGCGCTGAACGAGCTCACGCTGGCCGATCCCTATGCCACCGCCATTGCCCTGACGGAGACGGAGACCCAGTTGCAGACCCAGTTCGTGCTGACCTCCCGGCTTTCGGGGCTCAGTCTGGTGAATTTCCTCAGATGACCGCTGTGCTGCGGCTGTTTGCCCCCATCGTTCTCGTGCTGGCTGCGACGGCGGCCCTCGCCGTTCCCGTCCGGCTGAAGGATCTCGTGGAATTCGACGGGGTCCGCAGCAACGACCTTGTCGGATACGGTCTGGTCGTCGGGCTTGACGGCACCGGCGACGGCCTGCGCAATTCCCCCTTCACCGAAGAGATCATGGCCAACATCCTGGAACGTCTGGGGGTCAATGTCTCGGGCGAACAGTTCCGTCCACGCAATGTCGCGGCCGTGATCGTGACGGCCACCCTTCCGCCCTTTGCCCGCGCGGGAAGCCCCGTCGATGTCACCGTGTCGGCCATCGGGGATGCGTCGAGCCTCTTGGGCGGCACGCTGATCATGACGCCGCTCAATGCCGCGGATGGCGAAATCTATGCCGTGGCCCAGGGCACCGTGATCGCCGGCGGCATCACCGCCGAAGGCGAGGCGGCACGGGTCACGCAGGGTGTCCCGACCTCCGGGGTGATCCCGGCCGGCGCGACGGTCGAACGCGAGGTCGCCTTTGAACTCGGTTCGCTCAGCGCGGTCAGGCTGGCGCTGCGCGCGCCGGATTTCACTACGGCGGCGCGGATCGAATCGGCAATCAACCAGGAATTCGGCGCCCGGGTTGCCACGATGGAGGATTCGGGGACCGTGACCTTTGACGTCTCCCGCGCGGCCGGCGGATCGGCCGCCCATGCGATCCAGCGGATCGAGAATATCCTGGTCGAACCCGAACAGCGGGCGCGGGTAGTGGTCGACCAGCGTTCGGGCACGATTGTGATGGGAGAGGATGTGCGTATCAGCCCGGTCGCGGTCAGCCAGGGCAGCCTGACTATCCGTGTCGAGGAAGCGCCCCTCGTGGTGCAGCCCAATCCCTTTGCCGAGGGCGAGACTGTCGTCGTGCCGCGGACGAACGTGGGCATCCAGCAGGCCCCCGGCACGGGGCTTGCCGAAGTGCGCGGCGGCACGACCCTGTCCGAGGTTGTCGCTGCGCTGAATGCGCTGGGCGTCGCGCCGCTGGACATGATTGATATCCTGAAGAGCATACGAGCCGCCGGCGCACTGCATGCGGATTTCGTGGTCTACTGACCGCGGCGCCCCGCCATGGTGCGCGGGCAGCAATCCGCCGTCTTCGGGGCGAGGCCCTCGCGCGGAAAGGTCAGGTCCCGGGCGGGGTTGCGCTGTGCCGCGCCGGTCCGGCAGTGGCGGCGCGGTCCGGGAGGCGCGGGCGTCAGGCGACACGGGGAGGTTCTGGGCGGGGTTGCGCTCTATCGTGGCGGTCCTGCGGCGGGGACAGGACAGTCCGGGAGGCGAGGCCCTCAGGCGGCGCAGGGCGGTCTTGGGGCAGGCCGGTCCGTGCCTGTCTGGCGTGGCCAGGGCTGTAGTGTCTGGTGCGCCCGGGGTGTGGGCGTCTTTCTGGGTGAGATGGACAGGGCGAGGGGCCGCTTGCGGGAGCGTCGTCTTGCAGTCTGCCAGACACGCCGGCGTGATTCGGGTGTGGAGCGGTCGGGGTGGTCCGGGAGGAAGGGCCATCAGGCGTGACAGGGTGGTCCGGGGCCGGGTTGCGCCGAGCCGCACCTGTCCGGCGCGGGGAGGGCGGTGGTGTCTGGTGCGCCCGGGGTGTGGGCGTCTTTCTGGGTGAGATGGACAGGGAGAGGGGCCGATTGCGGGAGCGTCGTCTCGCAGCCATCGGCCCTCAGGGTGCGGCGCCGGTTCGGCGGGAAAAGGGCTGTCCGGGAGGCGGGGCTGCCATACGGTGGCGAGTTCAGGGTGGCCCGGGGGTGTTGTTTGTCGCCTCCGGGCGGGCGGGGCGTTGTTGCCGCTGAAAGCTGCCTCTTGCAGGGGCCCGGTCGGGCTGCCCACCGGACGTCATGGTGCTGAGCGGGAGTGGAGCAGGCGGGATGGTCCGCGAGGCGGGGCCAGCTGGCGGGTCAGGGTGGTCGGTGGCGGGGTGGCGCCGGTCCGCGCCAGTCCTGCGCGGGCCGGGCGGCGGTGGCTGCCGCCCCCGGGCGGGAGGGCGTCTCTGCCGGGGACCCGCACGCAAGCCGGGGTTGCTTGCCGGAACCACATCAAGCAGCCCGCCAGTCGAGCCGGTGCGGAGCGCGGGCATGGGGCAGGCCGGTGGCCCGGCAGGTGCGGCCAGCAGGGGGTAAAGGGAATTCCGGAGCCGGGCAGCGCCGGGTCGGGTCGGTCGGGTGGGGCGGGCCGGTGTTGTCTTTCACCTTCCGAGCGAGGGGTGGCCTGGCCAATGACATCATCGGGGAGAGCCATTGACAGCAATCCGGTCGCAGCCCGCAGACCGTTGCGAAGCGGGCATCCGTCGGGCGGGGCGGTCCTGAGGCACAGCCAGCAGGCGGCCGAGGGGTGGCGGGGGCGGGTGTCGCGGTCGGACGGGCGCGGCCACGGGCGGAGGCGGATCGTCAGGGGCGGGCCCGCGGCGGCGCGCTTTGGGCGGTGGGTGCGGCCCGCCCGGGCGGGCGGTCGGGGGTGGTGGTGCGATCCCGTGCCGCGCTGATCCTTCGCGGCGTGTCGTGGGCGCCACCCGGCTTTGCCGGTCCACAGGCGGCGGCGGAACAGGCGGGACGGTCGTTTCCGCGCGATCCGGACGCGGGTCGTCGTGCTGGGGGTCAGGCCAGCAGGGTGACCCCGGCCGCGCGCATCTGATCGGTCGTCCGGGCGAGGGAACCGGCGAGGTCGATGGCGCGGCAGAGGCCGGTGCGGACCGTGACGGCAAAGCCGAGGCGCGCGGCGTCGAGCGCCGAATAGGCGACACAGTAATCGGTCGCCAGGCCGACGAGGGTCAGGCTGTCGAGGCCGCGGCTGCGCAGATAGCCCTCGAGCCCGGTGGGCGTGGTGCGGTCGTTTTCGAAGAAGGCGGAATAGCTGTCGATCCCGGGACGGAAGCCCTTGCGGATGATCAGGTCGCCATCGGTCCTGAGGCCGGGGTGGAAGGCAGCCCCGGGCGTGCCCTGGATGCAATGGTCGGGCCAGAGCACCTGCGGGCCGTAGGGCATCTCGGTCACGTCATAGGGGGCGCGGCCGGGATGGGAGGAGGCGAAGGAGAGGTGACCCGCGGGGTGCCAGTCCTGCGTCAGGATGACGGCCGGAAAGTCGGCCATCAGCGCGTTGATCCCCGGTACGATTTCGTCCCCGCCGGCCACGGCGAGCGCGCCGCCGGGGCAGAAGTCGTTCTGGACGTCGATGACGATCAGGGCGCGGGTCTGGTCTTGCATGGCGGCCTCGTGAAAGTGACAGGCTGCCATCTAGACCGCGACCGGCGGCGAGACAACGGGGGCCGGACTTGCCCCGTTCCGGGCATGGGCGTATCGGGGCGGGCATGGTCCATGTCGCGGCCTTCTATCGCTTTGCCCTTGTCGCCGATCCGCCTGCGGAGCGGGAGCGGCTGGCGCGCCTGCTGGGGTCGCTTGGGCTGAGCGGGACGGTGATCCTGGCGCGCGAGGGGGTGAACGGGACGCTCGCGGGCGCGGAGGCTGCCCTGCGCGACGGGCTTGCGGCGCTGGCCGAACTGGCCGGGCCGCTCAGGATCAACAGGGGCCGGTCAGAGGCCGCGCCCTTTGGCCGGCTGAAGGTGAAGGTCAGGTCCGAGATCGTGACCATGGGCGAGCCGGGGGTGGAGCCTTCGCGGCTGACCGGGACCCATGTCGCGCCGCGCGACTGGAATGCGCTGATCGCGGCGCCGGATGTGGCGGTGATCGACACGCGCAACGCCCATGAGGTGGCCATGGGCAGCTTTGCCGGGGCGGTCGATCCGGCGCTGGCGCGGTTTGCGGACTTTCCCGCCTGGTGGCGCGCCAATGCCGCGCGCCTGGCCGGCCGGCGGGTTGCGATGTTCTGCACCGGCGGCATCCGCTGCGAGAAGGCGACGGCGCTGGCCCTGCAGGAGGGGGCGGCGGAGGTCTATCACCTTGACGGCGGGATCCTGCGCTATCTCGAGGAGGTCGCGCCGGAGGAGAGCCTGTGGCGCGGGGCCTGTTTCGTCTTCGACGGGCGTGGGGCGGTCGGCCCGCCGGGCGGCGAGGGGGAAGGGTGAGGCAGAGGCCGGGCACAGGGGCGCTGGGCCGGGCGGTGCTGGCGCTGGGGATCGGAGCGGTGTCGGGGCTTGTGGCGGCGGGTGTCGGGGTGCCTTTGCCCTGGATGCTCGGGCCGATGCTGGGCGTGGCGGTGGCGGCGCTGCTGCGGGCGCCGATCCATCCGCCGGTGCCGCTCCGGCCCGTGGTGATCCCGGCGATCGGGGTGATGCTCGGCTCCTCCTTTACGCCCGAAGTTGTGGGGATGATCCCGCGCTGGTCGGCCTCGGTCGCGCTCCTGGCGCCGTTTCTGGTCGTGGCGGGGGGGGTGTCCTGGCTGATCTATCGCCGGATCGGCGGCTATGACCCGGTGACGGCCTTTTTCGCGGCCATGCCCGGGGGGCTGAACGACATGCTGGTGATGGGGGCCGAGGCGGGCGGCGACGAGCGGCGCATCGCGCTGGCCCATGGCTTGCGCATCTTCTGCGTGATCGTGGTGATCGTGCTGTTCTACGGCCTTGTGCTGGGGGTGAGTTCGCGGGGGCAGGCGGGGGCCTGGGTCGCGCTTGATGCGCTGGCCTTGCGGGACTGGGCGATCCTGACGGGCTGCGCGGTGCTGGGCGTGCCGCTTGGCACCTGGGCGCGGCTGCCGGCGGCGCAAGTCTTTGGCCCGATGGTCCTGAGTGCGGCGGCGCATCTGGCGGGGATCGTGACGGTGGCGCCGCCGACGCTGCTGATCCTGGCGGCACAGCTGGTGATCGGGACGATCGTGGGCTGCCGGTTCCTGGGCGCGGCCTGGGGCGAGGTCGGGCGCGACATGATGCTGGGCGTTGCCTCGTCGCTCGCCATGCTGGCGGTGACGGTGGTCTTTGCGCTGATCGTGGCGGCGGTGACGGGGGTTCCGATGGTGCTTGCCATGATCGCCTTTGCCCCGGGCGGGCTGGCGGAGATGACGCTCCTGTCGCTCGCCATGGGGCAGGACGTGGCTTATGTGTCGGTCATCCACATGATGCGGCTGTTCGTGGTGATCGGGACGGCGGGCTATGTCTTCCGGATGATCCGGCGCTGAGCCTCAGAAGTCGAGATTGGCGACGTTCAGCGCATTGTCCTGGATGAAGGCGCGGCGCGGTTCGACGACATCGCCCATGAGCTTGGTGAAGAGGTCGTCGGCTTCGGCCACGTCGTCGACCTTGACCTGGAGGAGGGTGCGGGCCTCGGGGTCGAGCGTGGTTTCCCAGAGCTGTTCGGGGTTCATTTCGCCCAGACCCTTGTAGCGCTGGATCGAGAG
>JBEIDZ010000006.1:0-19967 GCA_040383215.1 Paracoccaceae bacterium
CCGACCCCGCCCTCGCCGGCCATCTTCCACAGCCGCCGCCGCTCGGTCACGGTGATCCCCGAATGCCACTCCGCCGGGCGACGGCCGAACCGCGCCTCGACCCGGGCCAGAAACTCGCCCGTCAGCGCGATCTCGGGCAGAAGCACCAGCGCCTGCCGCCCCGCCCGCAGGCATTCCGCCACTGCCTCGAGATAGACCTCCGTCTTGCCCGACCCCGTCACCCCCTGCAGAAGCGTCGCGGAAAAGGCCCCCGCCCGCACCGCCGCACAGAGGGTGCCTGCCGCCGCCGCCTGCTCGGAGGTCAGCGCCACCCCCGCGCCTGTGGGGTCGAGCGGTGGATAGGGCAGGTCGCGCGGCGCCTCCTCCTCGCGCACAAGGCCCGCCGTCACGAGACCCCTGACCACCGCCGGCCCTACACCGGATAGCTCTGCGAGCTCGCCCAGCGTGAAGGCAAGCCCGCCATGCTCACGCAGCACCGCGACCACCCGCTCGCGCGCCTCGGTCATCCGCGCAGGCGGCGCGGCCTCTGCGTCAAGCCGGTAGATGCGCCGCATCGAGGGCGGATCGCCCAGACCCGGCGCGCGCGTGGCCAGCCGCAGCATCGCAGGCAGCGGCGTCAGCGTGTAATCGGCGACGCGCGCCAGAAACAGGCGCATCTCCTCGCGCATCGGCGCGGCGTCGAGCACGCGGGCGACAGCGCGCAGCTTGGCCCGGTCCCAGTCGCCCGCGCCCTTGCCCCAGACCACGCCCGCCACCCGGCGCGGGCCGAAGGGCACCTCCACGAAATCGCCCGTGGCGCAGCCACCCTCGGGCGCGAGGTAGTCGAGCACGCGGTCAAGCGGCTGGGTCGTCAGCACGCCCACGAGCTCGCCTTGCGCGAAACGCTCCGTCATCGGCCTCTCCCCGCCGGGCGGGGGTTCCCGCGCCGCGCCCCATGAGGTAAACGCTGCGCCCGAGAGTGCCAACCCGTCACCATGTCCGGAGCAAAGCCCATGAAGTTCTTCGTCGATACTGCCGTGGTCGCCGAGATCGCCGAACTCGCCGACCTCGGCATGGTGGACGGGGTCACGACGAACCCCTCGCTGATCCTGAAATCGGGCCGCGACATCATCGAGGTGACGCGCGAGATCTGCGCACTCGTCAAGGGCCCGGTCAGCGCCGAGGTTGTGGCAACCACAGCTGACGAGATGATCGCCGAGGGCCGGCGCCTCGCCGGGATCGCCGAGAACATCGCCGTCAAGGTGCCGCTCACCTGGGACGGGCTCAAGGCCTGCAAGGTGCTCTCGGGCGAGGGGCGGATGGTCAATGTCACCCTCTGCTTCTCGGCCAACCAGGCGCTGCTCGCGGCCAAGGCGGGGGCGACCTTCATCTCGCCCTTCATCGGGCGGCTTGACGACATCAACCTCGACGGGCTCCAGCTCATCGCCGATATCCGCCGCATCTACGACAATTACGGCTTCCAGACGCAGATTCTCGCCGCCTCGATCCGCTCGGCCAACCACATGAGCGAATGCGCCAAGATCGGCGCCGACGTGGCGACCGCGCCCCCCGCCGTGATCAAGGCGATGGCCGCCCATGTGCTGACCGACAAGGGTCTCGCGCAGTTCATGGCCGACTGGGCCAAGACCGGGCAGAAGATAATCTGAAAGGCCAACTGCAGGACACCGCATAGCAAAAGGGATATGGGGCAGAGCGGGCATATGACCGCGCCCGTCCGATTTGGTCCGGCACCAATCTCCGGCGACCGTATCGGTTGTCTGTCTTGTACCCAGCTGCGGGAGCGCGAGTAGGCTTTCCGGCCATGTCTTCATGGCTTTGCGGGAGCCTTGCATCATTTCAGACTGAAGACTCGCCACAACCAGTTTTCGTCCGTGACAACTGAAAAGCAAACGGGGCCCTTGTCCCCGGCATTCTTCCAGACCTAATTCCGGCCCATGGCCGATGACCCCCGATTCACCTCGCTTGCCGCCGCGCTACCGGCCACCGTCCCCTTCACCGGGCCCGAAACGCTGGAACGCCGCGCCGGCCGCGCCTTCGCCGCCCGCCTTGGCGCGAACGAAAGCGGCTGGGGCCCCTCGCCCGCCGCAATCGCCGCCATGCAGACGGCCGCCGCCACCGTCTGGCGCTATGGCGACCCCGAGATTCACGACCTCCGCGCAGCGCTGGCCGACCACCACGGGACGACCCCCGCACATGTCATGCCCGGTGAAGGGATCGACGGCCTCCTCGGCCTCCTCGTTCGCCTCACCCTCGCCCCGGGCGATGTCGCGGTCATGTCCGCCGGCGCCTATCCGACCTTCGCCTTCCATGTCGCAGGCTTCGGCGCCCGGGCCGAAACCGTGCCCTATGCCGGCCACCACGAAGACCCAGACGCCCTTCTTGCCGCCGCGCAGCGGACGGACGCGAAGCTCCTCTACCTCGCCAATCCCGACAACCCGATGGGCACCTGGCACGCGGCCGCGACCATCCTGCGCCTGATCGACCGCATGCCCGCCCGAACGCTTCTTGTCCTTGACGAAGCCTATGCCGATTTCGCGCCCGCAGGGGCCGTGCCCCACATCGACCCCGCTGATCCCCGCGTGATCCGCCTCAGGACCTTCTCCAAGGCCCATGGCCTGGCCGGCCTGCGGGTGGGCTATGCCATCGGCCCGGCCGCGCTCCTCTCCGCCTTCGACCGGGTGCGCAACCATTTCGGCCTCGGCCTCATCGCCCAGGCCGGCGCGCTCGCCGCCCTCGGCGACCCCGCCTGGCTTGCCCATGTGGTGCAGGAAACCGCCCTCGCGCGGGACCGCATCGCAACCCTTGGCCGCGACAACGGCCTGACGCCCATCCCCTCGGCCACGAACTTTGTCACGCTCGACTGCGGCAACGCCGCCCTCGCCGCCCGCACCCTGGCCGCGCTGGCCACCCACGGCGTCTTCATCCGCAAGCCGATGGTCGCCCCGCTCGACCGCTGCATCCGCATCACCGCGGGGCCGCCGCCCGCGCTCGACATCCTCGCCGGCGCACTCCCGCCGGCTCTCGCCGAGGCGCGCACGCAATCGTGACTGGCCGTCCCGGCACCGGAACGGCCACTCTTTGCCCCGATCCAGACAGGAGCATCCCAATGCACCGCCTCGCCCTCGCCCTCACGCTTGCCCTCCTGCCTCTTGCGGCCGCTGCCCAGGACAGCGACAGCCATGACGGCCACGCCATGCACGCCGACCACGACATCGGCGACATGGCCGCGATGTCGCCCGCGGCGCAGGCCTTCCTGGACGCCAATGCCCGGATGCATGCCGCGATGGACATCCCCCTGACCGGCGATGCCGACCGCGACTTCATCGCCGCGATGATCCCCCACCACCAGGGCGCGGTCGAGATGGCGCGCATCGTGCTCGCCCATGGGACCGACCCCGAGGTGCGCGCGCTGGCCGAAGCCATCATCGCCGCACAAGAGGCCGAAATCGCCTGGATGCAGGCCTGGCTTGCTGCCCATCCGGGCTGACGCGCCTCAGCCCCCCGCCCCGGCCACAACCGCAGCCGCCGCCGCGACACCGCCCGCCCCGTGCGAAATGCCCAGCGCGGCAAGCCCGGCCTCGATCGTGCCCAGCGCGCCCAGCACCATCGGCGCGTTGACATGACCCATATGCCCGATCCGGAACCAGGCATCCGCCGGTGTCCGCCCCAGCCCGATGCCCAGGGTCAGCCCCGCCACCCGCTCGCACCAGGCGCGCAGCCGCTCTGCATCGGGCGACCCCGCATGGGCCGAGGTCACGGCCCACGACCGCACCGCCGGGTCCGCCAGGTTCAGCCGCACCGGCCCGCTGGCAGACCAGACGTCAAAGGCAGCCCAGATCGCCTGCGCCAGCACCTCGTGCCGCCGCCAGACATTCCCGATCCCCTCCGCCCCGATCATGTCAAGCGCGACGCGCAGGCCATAAAGATGATGCGTCGGCGCGGTCCCGTCGAAGTAATGCCAGTATTCCTCGGGGTTCGCCCGCGGACGCCAGTCCCAGTACCGCGTGACGCAGCCTGCCCTGTCGCGCGCCCGGTCGGCGCGGTCGTTGAAAAAGACGAACCCCATCCCCGGCGGGACCATCAGCCCCTTCTGGCTGGCCGCCACCATCACATCGACGCCCCATGCGTCCATCTCGAACCGGTCGCAGCCCAGCGATGCGATGCAGTCCGCCATCAGAAGCGCGGGATGCCCCACCCGGTCCAGCGCCGCGCGCAGCCCCGCCACGTCATTCCTGACCGACGAGGACGTGTCCACATGCACCGCCAGCACCGCGCGGATGCGGCCCTCCGGGTCGGCAGCCAGCCGCTCCTCGATCCGCCCCAGGTCCCAGGCCCGGTCCGGCCCGAAGTCGATGACCTCGACCTCCGCCCCCAGGCCCCGCGCCATCTCGGCCCAGCCATGTCCGAACCGCCCCGTGGCGGGGACAAGTACAAGGTCGCCCCGCGACAGCACATTGGCCAGCGATGCCTCCCAGACCGCATGGCCGTTGCCGATATAGATCACCGCCTGATGCGCTGTCCGCGCCACCGCGCGCAGGTCGGGGATCAGCCCCGCCGTCATCTCGATCAGCTCGCCCTCATAGATGTTGGGCGCAGCCCGGTGCATCGCTGCCAGCACCGCATCGGGCATGACCGAAGGCCCGGGAATGGCAAGATAGGGACGACCCTGGGCCAGCATTGGGGGCTCTTTCGCTGATGATGCGCGCGACCCTACGCCCGGCCGCGCTCGCGTCAAGCTTGCCCCCTCTCCCCCCAGTGCCTAAATGGACCGGACCGCCGCCCCTGGCGGCTCCCCTCAGGCCGCGCCGCCCCTTCATGAACCCCTTCCGCAATTCCGACGCCGACCACGAGGAACCGAAGGTCCGCAAGACCTGGGACCTCTCCGACCCCGCCACGCGCCGCCGCGAGGCCTGGCGGCTCGAGATCGAGGATCACGCCTTCCTGCGCCGCCTCTGGACCAACCTCTCCGAAGTCGCCCCCGGCGTCTGGCGCGCCAACCATCCCAGCCATTCCCAGCTTGCCCGTTACAAGGCGATGGGCATCCGCACGATCCTCAACTTGCGCGGCAGTTCCCGCAATCCGCGCTATCTTTTCGAAGAGGAAAGCTGCGCCCGGATCGGCCTTGCCCTCGCCAGCGTCGGCCTGCGCGCCCGCAAGGCGCCCGACCGCAAGGAGGTGCTCGCCCTCTTCGACGCCTTCCGCCGGATCGAAAAGCCCTTCCTCATGCACTGCAAATCCGGCGCCGACCGCGCCGGCTTCGCCGCCGCCCTCTACCTTCTGGCCGAACGCGGCGCGACCGCGGACGAGGCGCGCGGTCAGCTGCACTGGCGGTTTCTCCACTTCCGCCATGGTGAGACCGGAATTCTCGACCATATCCTCGACCTTTTCGAACAGGCCCAGCGCGATACCGGCATCGGAGTCGAAGACTGGTTCCGCCATCACTACGACCCCGCCACCGCCGAAGCCGGCTACCGCTGATGAAACCCGCCCCCGGCGAAGGTCTCTTCCTCTGGCTCTGGCGTACCTACCTCGCCCGCCACTGGCCCTGGCTCGTCCTAGCCCTCATCCTCATGGCGATTGAGGGTGGCAGCCTCGCTCTCTTCGCCTCCCAGATGGAGCCGATGTTTGACCGCGTCTTCGTCGCCGGTGACGGCAGCGCGATCTGGGAAATCGGCGCCATCGTGCTTACGATCTTCCTCGCCCGCGCGGCAACCTCGATGGCGCACCGCATCATCCTGACGCGGATCAACGAACGCACCTCGGCCGAATTGCGCGCCGACCTGCTTGCCCATCTGATGCGGCTCGACGGATCGTTCCACCAGGCCCATCCGCCCGGCTATCTCATCGAACGCGTCCAGGGCGATGTTGCAGCCATCAACCGCGTCTGGTCCGCGATCATCACCGGCCTGGGGCGCGACGTCTTCGCCGTCCTCTCGCTCTTCGCGGTCGCCCTCTCTGTCGACTGGCGCTGGACGCTGCTCGCCCTCGTCGGCATCCCGCTCCTCATCGCCCCCTCGCTCCTCGTCCAGCGCTACATTCGCCGCCGCGCGGCCCGCGCCCGCGAAGTCGCCGCCCGCATGTCCGTCCGCCTTGACGAGGTCTTCCACGGCATCAACGCAATCAAGCTCAACGCCCTCGAACCCTACCAGAGCGCGCGCTACGACGCGCTCATCGCCGACCGCGTCCGCACCGAGGTCAGGGTCGCCGCCGGCCAGGCCGCAATCCCCTCGCTCATCGACATCATGACCGGCATCGGCTTCGTCGGCGTCCTCGTCTTCGGCGGCTCCGAAATCGTTGCCGGCGAAAAGACTGTGGGCCAGTTCATGACCTTCTTCACCGCCATGTCGCTCGCCTTCGAGCCGCTCCGGCGGCTGGGCAACCTCGCCGGCCTCTGGCAATCCGCCGCCGCCTCGGTCGAACGGATGCGCGCGATCCTTGACGCAGAGCCCACGCTCACCTCGCCCGCACGCCCGCTACCCCCTCCGCAGGGTGCGCCCGACATCGTGCTCACCGATGTCCGCCTCGCCTACAGCGACCTGCCCGTGCTAAATGGAGCCAGCTTCACCGCCGCCGCCGGCCGCACGACCGCGCTCGTCGGTGCCTCGGGCGCGGGCAAAAGCACGGTCTTCAACATTCTCACGCGTCTTGTCGATCCGCAATCGGGCAGCGTGACCATCGGTGGCATCCCCACCACCGCCATGGCGATCGGCGACCTGCGCGCGCTCTTCTCCGTCGTCACCCAGGACGCGCTGCTCTTTGACGAAACGATCCGCGAGAACATCCTCCTCGGCCGCCGCGACGTGACCGATGCGCGCCTGCGCGAGGTGCTCGACGCCGCCCATGTCTCGGAATTCCTGCCCCAGCTGCCCGATGGCCTCGACACGCCCGCCGGCCCCCGCGGCTCGGCGCTCTCGGGCGGGCAGCGCCAGCGCGTCGCCATCGCCCGCGCGCTCCTGCGCGACACGCCCATCCTGCTCCTGGACGAGGCGACAAGCGCGCTCGACACCCGCTCCGAGGCGATGGTCCAGTCCGCCCTCGACCGCCTTGCCCATGGCCGTACCACGCTGGTCATCGCACACCGCCTCTCGACCGTCCGCTCGGCCGACAGCATCGTCGTGATGGAGGCCGGCCGCGTCGTCGACCAGGGTAGCCACGAGGCACTCATCGCCCGCGGCGGTCTTTATGCCGATCTCCACGCCCTCCAGTTCCGCGACCGGACCGAGGATCCATCATGACCGACCGAAGCGTTCTTGCCGTCACCGGCCGCGACCGCGAACATTTCCTCCAGGGCCTTGTCACCAACGACCTGCGCAAGGCCGCGGGCGGCATCGTCTACGCCGCGCTGCTCACCCCGCAGGGCAAGTACATCGCGGATTTCTTCATCATCGGGCAGCCGGACCACCACCTGATCGACGTCGCCACGCCGCTCGCCCAGCCGCTCATGCAGCGCCTCTCGATGTACCGCCTGCGCGCCGACGTGCAGATCGCGCCGACCGACCTTGTCGTGTCGCGCGGGACCGGCCCCGCTCCCGCCGGGGCCCTGCCCGACCCCCGCCACCCCGCACTCGGCTGGCGCCATTACGGCCCGGCCGACATCTCCCAGCCCACCGACTGGGACGCGATCCGCGTCGCCCATCTGATCCCCGAAACCGGCATCGAACTCGGCCCCGACACCTATATCCTCGAGGCCGGCTTCGAACGCCTCCACGGCGTCGATTTCCGCAAGGGCTGCTATGTCGGGCAGGAGGTGACAGCGCGCATGAAGCACAAGACCGAGCTGCGCAAAGGCCTCCTTCCCGTCCGGATCGAGGGCGAGGCCCCCCCCGGCACGCCCGTCATGTCGGGCGACAGGGAAGCGGGCACGCTTTTCACAAGGTCGGGCGACCGTGCCATCGCCTGGCTGCGCCACGACCGCGCCGAAGGCCCCCTCACCGCCGGCCCGGCACGCCTCACCGCCCTGCGCCCGCCCGACTGACCCTCACGCCAGATAGACGAAACGCCGCGCCAGGTCCTCCCAGACCGCAGCACTCGCCGCCGACAGGAGCACTCCCTTCGTCCGCTCCGCGTGATAGGGCTCGCCGTCAAGGAACCGCGACACACCCCCCGCACGCTCGACGGCCAGCACGCCCGCGGCATGGTCCCAGGGGTGCGGCACGGGGCCCGACAGGCAGAAATCCACATGCCCCTGCACAAGCATCCGGTATTCATGGCAGGCACAGCGCAGCGACGTCACCCGCGCGAAATCGGGAAACTCGGTCACGATCCGCGCCTGCACCGCCTTGGGATAAAGACCCAGCGTGATATAGCCGTTCATCCGCCCTCGCCGCGCTTCGTTGGCGGTGCGCAGCACCCGCCGCCCGGCCGCGCTGACCATCTCGGACGGCCCATCTGTCCCTGCTGCGATCCAGTCGTCCATCACCGGATCATAGAGCATCCCCCAGACCGGCACGCCCCGGTGCAGCACCGCCGCGATCACGCCAAAAACGCTCAGCCCCTTGGCAAAGTTCCAGGTCCCGTCCACCGGATCGACGATCACCGCCCATTCCGCCTGCGCCATCTCGGCCCGCAGCCCCCGGTCGGCGGCGACCCCCTCCTCGCCCAGAACCCGCGCCTCGGGCCAGTCCCGCGCCAGATCGGCGGCAATCTGCGCCTCGGCCTCTGTATCGGCCAGCGTGACCAGATCGCCCGGCCCCGACTTCATCGCCACCTCCCCGGCGGCCAGGTTTCGAAACCGCGGCAGGATGCAGTTCTGCGCCGCGCGGCGCACGGCATTGATGATCAAGTCAGCTTGGGTTTCCGTCAGCATGGGCCCTCTGTCCTGAAGAGATGTGGCGACCGCGCGACCGAACCAGCTGCTGATGACGAAAGCGCGATTGCCGTTTGCCCCAAGGGACCTTTCGGGTTACAACGTCGAAAGGTCACAGGGACGTGTCAGAAACGTTGATATCTCGTTTCAATTAGCTAAGTAACCTAACATCGGTCGGTTATGAGGTCAGGATTTTTTGATCGCCCGAAATACATGCAACTTCTGCATGACAGACATGCAAAATCAACGCCCCTGAAACGTCACCACGTGTCGTATCCCCGGCAGGCTGGATGACGCAAGAGCAAGAAAAAGACAAGCAGAGGAAGCATTATGAAAGACTTCATCGATGGTACTGCCTACAACAACGAGCAGGGCAACCGTGCCCGGAAGCTTTTCGCTGCCGTTGTTCTGGCCGCCCTCGACGACGCCATTGCCGATGACAAGAAGTATGGCAACGGCCCTGACCAGATTGCTCGCTGGGCGCGGTCTCGCGACGGTCGTGATGTGCTGACCTGCGCTGGCATTGATCCCAACGAAAGGGTTGTGAAGGGGCTCATGGATTTTGTCGCCAAGGGCGTTCGGACGTCAGTGGCACTCTCGCGTGAGGAAAGCGAACGTCGCCATGCAGCAGAGGAACAGGCAGCACGCGCCGCTGCCTGAGTATTTGCGCAGAGAGCTATGCCCAGCGCGGCCCCTTGAGGGCCGCGTTTCCATTTGAAGAGCCCTGCATGACCCGCGCCATCATGATCCAGGGGGCCGGCTCGAACGTGGGCAAGTCCATGGTCGTCGCGGGCCTCCTACGCGCCTTCCGCCAGCAGGGCCTATCTGTCGCCCCCTTCAAGCCGCAGAACATGTCCAACAACGCCGCCGTCACCGCCGACGGGGGCGAAATCGGCCGCGCCCAGGCGCTCCAGGCCCGCGCGGCGGGGCTCGACCCGCTGACCGACATGAACCCCGTCCTGCTCAAGCCCGAATCCGATACCGGCGCCCAGGTCATCGTCCAGGGCCGGCGCGAGGCGACCCTGCGCGCCCGCGACTATGGCCGCCTCAAGGCCAGCCTCCTGCCGCGCGTGCTCGACAGTTTCCATCGCCTCGCCGGCGGGCGCGACCTGATCGTCGTCGAAGGCGCGGGCAGCCCCGCCGAGGTCAATCTGCGCCTGGGCGACATCGCCAACATGGGCTTCGCCGCCGCCGCCCGTGTGCCCGTCATCCTCCTCGGCGATATCGACCGCGGCGGGGTCATCGCCCAGATCGTCGGCACCCATGCCGTCCTGCCCGCGGCCGACCGCGCCCTGATCCGCGGCTTTGCGATCAATAAGTTCCGTGGCGACCCCACGCTCTTCGCCGAAGGGATGGAGATCATCGCCGCCCGCACCGGTTGGCAGCCGCTCGGCATCCTGCCCTGGTTCGCCGAGGCCTGGCGCCTCCCGGCCGAGGATATCATGGACCTCGCCCGCAAGCCCCCCGCGGCGGGCGGCCGCTTCCGGATCGCCGTTCCCCGGCTGAACCGAATCGCCAATTTCGACGACCTCGACCCCCTCCACGCCGATCCCGGCATCACGGTCGACATCGTGTCCCCCGGCCGCGCGCTACCCGGTGATGCCGACCTGATCATCATCCCGGGGTCCAAGGCGACGATCGCCGACCTCGCCCATCTGCGTGCGCAGGGCTGGGACATCGACATCCGGGCCCATGTCCGGCGCGGCGGGCATGTTGTAGGTCTGTGTGGCGGTTACCAGATGCTCGGAGTCCGAATCGAGGACCCCGAGGGAGTAGAGGGACCGCCCGGCGGGATCGACGGCCTTGGTCTTCTCGATGTTGCAACCGTGATGACGAGGGAAAAACGGCTCTCACTTACAGCGGCAACCGACGCTGTCACCGGGCTACCCGTACAAGGTTACGAGATCCATATCGGTCGCACGCACGGGCCCGGCTGCAGCCGGCCCTGGTTCAGGGTTGGTGACCGCGCCGAAGGCGCCCAGTCAGCTGACGGTCGTATACGGGGGACTTACATTCACGGTGTTTTTGGGAGCGACGCTTTTCGTTCGGCGTTTCTGTCAGGGTTTGGTCTGGCAACTCCAAGAGTCGACTACGACTATACTGTTGAGACGACGCTCGATTCTCTAGCCCGTCATGTCACGGCGCATCTTGATCTTGACACTCTTCTCAACTTGGCAATGCCGGTGTTGCCCCCTCAGGACACTTCGCCTTGAAGACCGCTTTGTGAACGAAACGGTCTGTTTTGGAATGGGTCAAGGGATAATTCCGGGCCACTGAACGGATATGCCGTGAGCCAAGGCACCGCGGAATTGTGCGGTCAGGGCTTGTCAACCTCCCAGTGGTCATCATCCTGCAGGGTGCCCAGAGCAAGCCATCCTGCCCGCACCCTTGCCACGCGCGTATCGCCCCATGTCTGGAACTGAATGGTGAAGCGCTCGGAATTGATGTCGCGCGCGGATATGTCCACTCTGGAAGTTGCCGTGTGGGAAATATCCCACATTGTAAGCCAGACGCGCACGGAAGGCGGCTCGGCGAAGCTTTCCGAAAAGGTCACGACCTGACTCACTCGGCGCTGTCCTTCGCCTTTCCACATCGGTCCGTCGCTTTCATAGTCTGAAAAAAGTATTACTTCCCCTTCGTCGAAACCGATCGACCGCGATCCGAACCTGCGCATGACAAACCCCTTCGCATGGTTATCTTTGCAAAGCTCAAATACCTTTGAACACGTCAAGCCATGGGTTCTCTCGTAAGCAGCCCGGAATACGGCAAGAAGATCAGACCCGGACCGAAAGCCCCATCTGGTCGGCGACCGCTGCAAGGTCGGCGACCGTTTTCGCCAGGACGTCGGGCAGGCCCGTTGCACCCTTCGCCTCCGCCAGCATCGCGTCGAGCGTCTGCTGGTTCACCTCGGCGCGCGGCAGGGCGCGTTCGGCCAGCACTGAGACAGCGCCCGGGCCGATTTCGGCGAAACCGCCGAAGACGAGGTATTCGTCGGTCCCCTTGTCATGCACGACCCGGAGGAGCCCGGGCCGGAGCGTGGTGATCACGGGGGCATGGTCGGCCATGGCCGTCATGTCGCCATCGGCGCCCGGAAGCTGGACTTCCTGCGCCCGGACCGAGGCCAGTCGCCTTTCCGGGCTGACGAGGTCGAACTGAAGCGTACCGGCCATGTTTCCCCCTTATGCCGCCGCGGCGGCGGCCATGCGTTCGGCCTTGGCGATCACTTCCTTGATGCCACCGACCATGTAGAAGGCGGCCTCGGGCAAGTGGTCGTATTCGCCCGCGACCACGGCCTTGAAGGACGCGATGGTTTCGTCCAGCGGGACCTGAACTCCGTCAGAGCCGGTAAAGACCTTGGCCACGTCGAAGGGCTGCGACAGGAACCGCTGGATCTTGCGGGCACGTGCCACGGTCAGCTTGTCCTCTTCCGAAAGCTCATCCATCCCGAGGATGGCGATGATGTCCTGCAGCGACTTGTAGCGCTGCAGGATGCCCTGCACGGAACGGGCGACGAGGTAATGCTCTTCGCCGAGGATCTGGGGGTCCATCAGGCGCGAAGTCGAATCGAGCGGGTCCACGGCCGGATAGATGCCAAGCTCGGAGATCGCGCGGGAGAGCACGGTCGTCGCGTCGAGGTGGGCAAAGGAGGTCGCGGGCGCAGGGTCGGTCAGGTCGTCGGCGGGCACATAGATCGCCTGCACCGAGGTGATCGAGCCGTTCTTGGTCGAGGTGATGCGTTCCTGCATCGCGCCCATGTCGGTGGCGAGCGTCGGCTGATAGCCCACGGCCGAGGGGATGCGGCCCAGAAGCGCGGAGACTTCCGACCCGGCCTGGGTGAAGCGGAAGATGTTGTCCACGAAGAAGAGCACGTCGGTGCCCGACTGGTCGCGGAACTGTTCGGCGAGCGTGAGGCCCGAGAGCGCGACGCGCATCCGGGCGCCGGGGGGTTCGTTCATCTGGCCATAGACAAGGGCCACTTTCGACTTGGTCAGGTCATCGGCGTTGATGACGCCCGATTCGATGAATTCGTGATAGAGGTCGTTGCCCTCGCGCGTGCGTTCGCCCACGCCGGCAAAGACGGAATAGCCCGAGTGCACCTTGGCGATGTTGTTGATCAGCTCCTGGATCAGCACGGTCTTGCCCACACCCGCGCCGCCGAAGAGCCCGATCTTGCCGCCCTTGGCGTAAGGCGCGAGCAGGTCGATGACCTTGATCCCGGTGACGAGGATTTCGGAGGCCGTCGACTGCTGGTCGAACTCGGGCGCGGCGGCATGGATCGAGCGGCGCTCGGTCGTGACGACGGGGCCCTTTTCGTCCACGGGTTCACCCACGACGTTGAGTATGCGCCCGAGCGTCGCGTCGCCCACGGGCACGGTGATCGAGGAGCCCGTATCCGTCACCGCCTGGCCGCGCACGAGACCTTCGGTCGCGTCCATCGCCACGGCGCGGACGGTGTTTTCGCCGAGGTGCTGGGCCACTTCGAGCACCAGCGTCTTGCCGTTGTTGTCGGTCGTGAGCGCGTTGAGGATCGGCGGCAAGTGATCCCCGAACTGCACGTCCACGACGGCGCCGATCACCTGAGTAATCTTGCCCTTTGCACTTGCCATCTCGTCTCTCCGTTCGTCACTGGGCGCTCGTCTGCGAGCGGTATCATCCTGTGGTGTCGCGCGACACCGTCCTGTGGCTCAGGCGTCGGTCAGATCAAGCCGCCGCTCGATCCGGCCGATGCGTTCGTCTAGCCGGTCGATGCGGCGGTTCGTGCCCGCCACCTGGGTCTCCAGATGGCCCATATGGCCTTCCATCGCGCTCATCCGCAGCTTCAGATCGCCGAGATCGGCCTCCATAGGCGACATGCAGCCCTGAATGTTCTTCAGGATGTCGAGGATCAGGCTCTCTGTCTCTGCCGTCATCAGAGCGCCTCCGCACCGCGCCCGAGCCGCCGTAACTCACTCTGAGCGAGTCTGGCACCAAATTCCGTAATTCGGTAGCCGAGTTCACTTCTCACAGGCTCGACGTATCCGTTAGGTATGAGCCTGCTGCCCAGAACGCGCTTGTCGCCAAGATTTCTGTTTCGAGGCAACTCACCAACATCGTAATTCTGTAAGACAAAGGTATCGTTCACCTTGACACCTTCAATCGAAGAGTGCGTGAACGTACGACAGTCAAACGCACGATACAAAGCGACCAACATGCCACGCTCGCGTTCATTGAGAGCGCCCATTTTGGGCCTTGCGGCCAAGATGTCTGCATAGCTCACCACGACCTACAGCGCCTCCGCCCCCGAGATGATCTCGATCAGTTCCTTGGTGATCGCGGCCTGGCGCGAGCGGTTGTAGACGATCGTCAGCCGGTCGATCATGTCGCCCGCGTTGCGCGTCGCGTTGTCCATCGCGGTCATCCGCGCGCCCTGTTCCGAGGCGCCGTTTTCCAGGAGCGCTGTGAAGAGCTGCGTCGCCACCCCGCGCGGCAGCAGGTCCGACAGGATCGCCTCCTCCGAGGGTTCGTAGTCATAAAGCGCCGAAGCCCCGCCCTGATCGAAGGTCGCCGGGATCACCTGCTGCGCGGTCGGGATCTGCGAGATGACCGACTGGAAGCGGCTGTAGAAAATGGTCGCTACGTCGAACTCGCCCGCCTCGAACCGGTCGAGCACCTGGCGCGCGATGTCCTGGGCATTGCCATAGCCGAGCCGGCGGACGGCCGAGAGGTCGACATGGCCGACGAATGCATTGCCCCAGTCGCGCTTGAGCGCCTCGCGCCCCTTCTTGCCGACGGTCAGAATCTTCACCGTCTTGCCGTCACGGGTGAGCCGGTCAGCCGTCTGGCGCGCAAGCTTGGCGATGGAGGAGTTGAAGCCGCCGCAAAGCCCGCGTTCCGAGGTCATCACGACAAGCAGGTGCACCTTGTCGCTGCCCGTGCCCGAGAGGAGTCGCGGCGCACCGGCTGCGCCAGCCGAGGCCTGGGCGAGCCCCGCCATGACGGCGGTGAAGCGTTCGGCATAGGGCCGCGCCGCCTCGGCCGCGTCCTGGGCGCGGCGCAGCTTGGCGGCGGCGACCATCTGCATCGCCTTGGTGATCTTGCGGGTCGATTTGACCGACGCGATCCGGTTCTTGAGGGCCTTCAGACTGGGCATGCCCGCGTCTCCTTATGATCGGGGGCGAGCGCTCAGGCAAAGTCCTTGGCATAGGCGTCGATCGCGGCGCGGACCCTCTTCTCGGCCTCGCCCGCGATCTTGGGGTCCTCGGTCGTGATCATGTCGAGCACGTCGCGCCCCTTGGTGCGCAGATGGGCCAGAAGCCCGGCCTCCCAACGGCCCACATCCTTGACAGGCACCTTGTCGAGATAGCCCTTTGTCCCGGCGTAGATCACGCAGACGATCTCGGCGTTGGTGAGCGGCGAATATTGCGACTGCTTCATCAGCTCGGTCAGGCGCGCACCGCGGTTCAGGAGGGCCTGAGTCGAGGCGTCGAGGTCCGAGCCGAACTGCGCGAAGGCTGCCATCTCGCGGTACTGGGCGAGTTCGAGCTTGACGGGACCCGCGACCGACTTCATCGCCTTGGTCTGCGCGGCCGAGCCCACGCGGCTGACCGAGAGGCCGGTGTTCACTGCCGGGCGGATCCCCTGGAAGAAGAGGTCGGATTCAAGAAAGATTTGGCCATCCGTGATCGAGATCACGTTGGTCGGGATGTAGGCCGAGATGTCGCCGGCCTGTGTTTCGATGATGGGCAGAGCGGTGAGTGAGCCACCGCCGTTCTCCTCGTTGAGCTTTGCCGAGCGTTCAAGCAGGCGGGAATGGAGGTAGAAGACGTCGCCCGGATACGCCTCGCGCCCGGGCGGGCGGCGCAGCAGGAGCGACATCTGCCGGTAGGCGACGGCCTGCTTGGTCAGATCGTCGTAAATGATGAGCGCATGGCGCCCGTTGTCGCGGAAGTATTCCGCCATCGCTGTGGCCGAATAGGGGGCGAGGAACTGCATCGGCGCGGGGTCCGACGCGGTCGCAGCCACGACGATCGTGTACGCCAGTGCGCCCGCTTCCTCGAGCTTCTTGACCAGCTGGGCGACGGTCGAGCGCTTCTGCCCGATGGCGACATAGACGCAGTAAAGCTTCTTGCTTTCGTCCGACCCGGCGGCGGCGTTGTAGCCCTTCTGGTTCAGGATCGTGTCGAGCGCGACGGCAGTCTTGCCGGTCTGGCGGTCGCCGATGATGAGCTCGCGCTGGCCGCGGCCGATGGGGGTCATGGCGTCGATCGACTTGATCCCCGTCGCCATCGGCTCGTGCACCGACTTGCGTGGGATGATGCCGGGGGCCTTCACGTCGGCGACGCGCCGTTCGGTCGAGGCAATGGGCCCCTTGCCATCGATGGGGTTGCCGAGCGCGTCGACCACACGGCCAAGGAGCGCGTCTCCCGCGGGTACGTCCACGATGGCGCGGGTGCGCTTGACGACGTCGCCTTCCTTGATGTCGCGGTCGGTGCCGAAGATCACGCAGCCGACGTTGTCGGTCTCGAGGTTGAGCGCCATGCCGCGGATGCCGCCGGGGAATTCGACCATCTCGCCGGCCTGGATGTTGTCTAGGCCATAGACCCGCGCGATCCCGTCGCCGACCGACAGCACGCGGCCGACCTCTGCGACTTCGGCTTCCTGACCGAAATTCTTGATCTGGTCCTTCAGGATCGCCGAAATCTCGGCAGCTTGGATCGTCATTATCCAACCTCTTTCATGGTGTTCTGGAGGGCCATCAGCCTGGAGCGGATCGAAGTGTCGATCATCGTCGAGCCGATCTTAACGACAAGACCGCCGATGAGACCTTCATCGACGGTTGCAACGATTTGCACATCCTTGCCGGCCGAGGCGGAGAGCGCCTTTGCCAGCCGTTCGGACTGTGCCTTGGTCAGCGTCTTGGCCGAGGCGACCTCGGCCGTGACCTCACCCTTGGCTTCGGCGATCAGGGAGCGCAGGCGCGTCAGAAGCTGCGGCAGCACGAAGAGGCGGCGCTTCTGCGCCATCAGGCCGAGAAGGTTGCGGAAGGATTGCGAAAGCCCCGCCGCGGCGGCGACGGCATCCATCGCGCGTTCCGTCTCCATGCGGCTGTAGAGCGGGGACGAGATAAGCCTGCGCAGGTCGGCGCTGTCCTTCATCGCGGTGTCGAGCGCATCGACATCGGCTTCGAGCCCGGCCATTTTACCCTGTTCGCGGGCAAGCTCGAACATCGCGGCGGCATAGCGGCCGGCGATGCCAGTCGAGATCGACGCTGGTTCGGACACTTCCACCCTTTCGACGTTCGGGCCCGGTCCGGCGGCGGTGCTGTTGCGGGGCAGCCGGGCCGCCCCCCCGTTGCCGGAGGACCATGATTTCCGGGCGCGTCTAGCAGAGGGCAAACGGTGTCGCAACCGGTTTTCGGGTCGTGTCGCAGGGGTTTGCGCAGGTGCTCTGGCTGGTTAAGGGACTGTCGGCCCGACTGCGTCAGAATGTCCTGTTCGATCCATGCTGCACTGCAGCAGCCCAAGACTCCCAGACTGATTCCAGGATCAGGACATCCCACGCGCGGCCGGGCTTGGCAGTGGGTCGCCGATCCGAACAGCGTCGCGGACTGCAGCTCGCCTGCCACGCGATGGCAGCGCGATCTGCTTGGACGTCTCAACCATCAGAACGCCCCCTGCGGCAAAGACCGGCAAGTGGCGACCGAAGGATTCGAGAAATGCTGCCGATCGGCGCCAGAAACGGCGCGTTGATGGCGGCTGATACAATGTGGACAGCGCACGCTCGATGGCAAAGCCGTGGCGTCTGAGTTGCGCCTCGAGCTGGGACAGCGAATAGGGACGTCCGTAGCCGAAGGGGGTCCGGTCTGACCGCGACCAGAGACCCGCTCGGTTCGGGACAACAAATACTGCCCTCCCCCCGGGGCCTAGCGTGCGAAAGCATTCCTCCAGTAACGCTGAAGGGTGTTCGGAAGTCTCGAGACCATGCAGCAGCACAAGCCGATCCACGAGGCCGGTCGGCAATGGCCAGAGTGTTTCGGTGCACAATACCGTTACGTTCGCCATTCCCGCCGGCCATTGCATCACACCCTGTGGCCCAGGCATGAGCCCGATCACGCGCCTTGCCTGTTCGAGAAAGGGACGAAGGAGTGGGACTGCAAAGCCGTAGCCAACGACCGTCAGCCCCTTTGCCTCTGGCCAGAGTTCGACAAGCTGGTCGCGTATGGCCGTCTGGGCGGCACGCCCAAGCGGACTGCGGTAATAGAAATTCCGAAGGTCCTGCACATCCAGATGCATTGCCGCTACGTTAGTTTACGATCAGTCTCGGTCTGAGCATAGCAAGCAGAACGGTCAACACCATGCCTCTCGAAATCGTCACTGTCCCCTGTCTGACTGATAACTATGCCTATCTGCTTCATGATGCCGACAGCGGTACAACCGTACTGGTTGATGCGCCAGAGGCTGGAGCGGTCAAGGCCGAGCTTGCGCGACGGGGTTGGCGGTTGAGCGATATCCTGATCACGCATCACCACGACGACCATGTGGCCGGCATCGCAGCGCTCAGGGCGGGGGCGCGGGTGATCGGCGCCGCCGCCGATGCCCACCGTCTCCCGCCGCTCGACCTTGCCGTGGTTCCGGGCGACCGGATCGCTGTTTGCGGCGAAGAGGCTGAGGTTCTGGACGCCGCCGGACATACCGTCGGCCACATTGCGTTTTACTTCCCGCGATCCGGCGCGGTCATGACCGGCGATAGCCTGATGGCAATGGGCTGCGGCAGGCTTTTCGAAGGGACAGCTGCACAGATGTGGGCGACACTCACGCGACTGGCTGCTCTGCCATCAGAGACGCTGGTCTGCTCAGGCCACGAATATGCCGATGCGAATAGCCGCTTCGCGGCTACTGTCGATACCGCCAACCCTGCGCTCACGGCCCGTCGGAAGTTCATCTCTGCGCGAAGGGCAGAGGGGCTGCCCACCGTACCTGTCACTTTGGCGATCGAACGACAGACAAATCCTTTCCTTCGGGCTGTCGAACCCGCCGTGAAAGCTGCTATGGGTATGCCCGGCGACAGCGACGAGTCAGTCTTTGCCGCGCTGCGCGCTCGAAAAGACAGGTTCTGATCAACCTACGGCTGTGTCCTGACACAAAGCTGCGTGAAAACCGATCCGCACCAGGGGATTACACATTTCGTGACCGGAACTTGTGCAGATTTCGCTTGAAGAGAGACCGATAACACCGATCTTTAATGCCATAAGGTCAATGTCGCGGTGGTCGTGTTTTCGTCCCGACCCCGATCAGAGGAGCACAGAGCGTGCCGTCTTTTTCGACCACACTCGAGCAGTCCATCCACCGCGCGCTCGCGCTTGCCAATGCGCGCCGTCACGAACTTGCGACGCTCGAACACCTCCTGCTTGCGCTGATCGACGAACCCGATGCTGCCCGGGTGATGAAAGCCTGCGCGGTCGATCTTGACGAGTTGCGCAAGTCGCTCGAGGATTTCATCGAGGATGACCTTTCGACACTCGTCACCGACGTGGACGGGTCCGAGGCCGTACCCACCGCCGCCTTCCAGCGCGTGATCCAGCGCGCAGCGATCCATGTGCAAAGCTCCGGCCGGACGGAGGTGACGGGCGCCAACGTGCTCGTCGCCATCTTTGCCGAGCGGGAATCGAACGCTGCCTATTTCCTGCAGGAACAGGACATGACGCGCTATGACGCGGTGAACTTCATCGCGCATGGCGTGGCCAAGGACCCCGCCTTTGGCGAAAGCCGCCCGATCACCGGCACCTCGTCCAAGTCCGAGGAGACCGAAAACAGCGGCAATGGCGGCAACGGCAATGGTGGCGACGCCAAGGAATCCGCTTTGGCGAAGTACTGCGTCGACCTCAACGTCAAGGCGCGCAAGGGCGACGTGGACCCGCTCATCGGCCGCGAGCTCGAGGTCGAGCGCTGCATCCAGGTGCTGTGCCGGCGGCGCAAGAACAACCCGCTTCTGGTGGGCGATCCCGGCGTGGGCAAGACGGCCATTGCCGAAGGTCTGGCCTGGAAGATCATCAACAAGGAAACGCCCGAGATCCTGGCCCATGCCACGATCTACAGCCTCGACATGGGCGCGCTTCTGGCCGGCACCCGCTATCGGGGCGATTTCGAAGAGCGTCTGAAGGCCGTGGTGAAGGAGATGGAGG